>JAHHUB010000014.1 GCA_020024175.1 Oscillospiraceae bacterium
CAATTAAAATATTTTTGGGAGGTTTTATTCATTATGTATTTTAAAAAAATAATGGCAGTTTTGTTAAGTGCAGCAGTTTTGTTTGGATTCAGCAGCTGTGAAAAAAATGAAAAATCACTTCAAAAAGTCAGAGTAAGTGAAGTTACTCACACAATTTTCTATGCTCCCCAATATGTGGCTATGGCACTTGGATATTTTGAAGATGAAGGTATTGAAATTGAACTCTCCAACGGACAGGGTGCAGATAAAGTTATGACGGCTCTTATATCTGGCAATATTGATATAGGTTTTTCAGGCCCTGAAGCTGCTATTTATGTTTATAATGAAGGTAAAGAAGATTACCCCAAAGTATTTGCACAAGTTACAAAGAGGGATGGTTCTTTCCTTATGGGAAGAAAGAAAGATGAAAATTTTGACTGGAAAAATCTTAAAAATGCTCATGTACTTCCGGGAAGAAAGGGCGGAGTTCCCTATATGACACTGGAATATGTAATTAGAAAAAACGGTCTTAATCCACATGAAGATATGAATTTTGATGACAGTATACAGTTTTCACTTATGGCAGGAGCTTTTGCAGCCGGAACCGCTGATTATGTAACTTTATTTGAACCTACCGCAACATCCTTTGAAAAAGAAGGCAAAGGATATATTTTAGCATCAGTAGGTGAAGAAAGCGGAGAAATTCCATATACAGCATATTATGCAAAACAAAGTTATATCAAAAAACACCCAGAAATTATTGAAGGCTTTACCAAAGCCATATATAGAGCTCAAAAATGGGTACAGGATAATTCCGCAGAAGATATTGCAAAAGTATTATCACCATATTTTCCTGACACTGAAACACAAATACTTACAACAGTAATAGAAAGATATAAAACCATAGATGCCTGGTGTGAAACTCCAGTTATGAAAAAAGAAGCTTTTGAAAGACTTCAAATGGTTATGACAGAGGCAGGTGAACTTTCTCAAAAAGCCGAATATGAAAAATTAATTGATAATTCTTTTGCTGAAAAAATTTTAAAATAACTGAATTAAAAATAAAAAGAAGATCATAATAAATATGAAGTTAAAAAGGGAGGAATATGAATGGAAAATCTTACAACAAAAGAATTGGCGTCTATTGAAGACCAGTTATCAAAAGAGCAATGCATCATCAAAAAATATAAGATGTATGCACAGGATATGTCTGACCCTCAGCTAAAAACAAAATGCGAACAAATTGCATCTGCTCACAGCGAGCATTATAGCAAACTTTTAAATAAGCTGAGCTAAGGAGGTAAAAAAATATGAATAAGAACAAATTTGGAGATAGAGAAATGCTGGACGATATTTTGTCCACAGAAAAGTTTATGACTGGATGTTATAATGAAGTTGCCAATGAATGTTCAAGTTCATCACTTAAAAGTGAATTTGTAAACATTCTTACACATGAACATTCCATTCAGCATGATATTTATAAGGAAATGGCAGAGAGAGGCTGGTATAATACCACTAAAGCTGAACAAAGCAAGATTGAAGAAGCAAAAACAAAATACCAAAATCAACAGGATTTTCAGTAAATTTAATAAGCCGTGGGATTTTTCTCACGGCTTAAATTTATTTAAAAAAAGACTTGATATTTTAATAATTAAAGGTTATAATAATATCGTAATATAGTTATAAATACTACATAATATAATTTTATAAAAATGAGGTGTAATTATGAATAAAAGTTTTGCAATGCCAAGAGATCCCATAAGTGCATATACCCATTTGGCAGGGGTTTTTCTTTCAGTAGCAGGAACTATTTGTATGTGTATTCAGGGTTATAATTTAATTGGAGAAGCTACAGCAAAATTTGCTGCAGCTGTTATTTTCGGACTTTCACTGACTGCACTTTATGCAGCCAGCACTATTTATCATTGGTGCAACGGTTCAAGTAAAACTCAGCAAATTTTGAGAAAACTTGACCACTCAATGATTTATGTTCTTATAGCAGGAACATACACCCCTATTTTAATAGGAAATATGGAACAGCATAAGGCTTTGATTTTTACAGGTATTATGTGGGGATTGGCAGCTTTCGGAATTATTATGAAACTTTGCTGGATGAATGCTCCAAGAATTTTATCAACAATGCTTTATTTGATAATGGGCTGGGCAATAGCTTTTGACTTTTCTGCAATTTCTAATATGAAACCAGGTGCATTTGCACTGCTTTTGGCTGGTGGAATTTTTTATACAATAGGTGGTATTATTTACGCTATCAAAAAACCAAACATTTCCGAAGCCTTTGGATTTCATGAGATTTTTCATGTATTTGTACTTTTGGGCAGTTTGTTCCATTATCTTGTAGTGGTTTTATATGTATTGTAAATATATTGCCAATATTAAATAAGCTAAAATAAAGTTTATTTTTAAACAGTATATATTCGATTAATACTTTGTCAAATTTAGATAAAATAATTGTGATTATATAAAAAAAGCGATATTCATAAAAGAATATCGCTTTAATTTTTGTATTAAATTAGATGAACAATGTAACAAGTTTGAAGAGCCAGTTTGCTGCAACACCTGCACAAAGACCGCCTATTGTATGGCTGATAATAGCTTTACCTGTGAGTTCACTGGATCTAAGAGCGGACATCATAGCAACATGAGTACTGAGGTAACCACTCCAGCACATACACATAGCTGTAAATACTGCTACATCGTTAGCATGAGCTGCACCGCTTGCTACCAAACCTGGAACAAGACCTATAGCCGCACCTGCTGCACCCAAAGCTGTAATCGGAACAGAAATAGCACTTGGGTTGGAGAAACCAAACAATGGTTCAAGTATGAAGTTAAGTTTCTTACCTATTGCAGGCAAAAGACCCAGACCTTCATAAGCTGCACCTGTGTAAACACCTTCAGCAGAAGGACCGTTTGTAAGAACCATAACAATAGTACAAATAATAAGAACACCTGGAACAATGGCTGCACCAAGGCTGACACCGCTCTTTCCGCCTTCCAAAACGGAGTCGAGAAGTCTGCTTCCTACACTTCCATTTCTTATAATACGTTCATCTGTTCTCAGTTGGCTGACATTTTCATCGTTATCGTCAACACAATTTTCTTCCTTGCCATAGATTTTAGATGTAAAACCAAGCATAATTCTTGTGCTGATAATACTTCCGATTATAGCAGCTATATTTCCTATCAAAGCAGCAAGACCGAAACTTTCACCTGTAGGGCTTTTTACACCGATCATAAATGTGGTGATAATAAGACCCATACCAAAAGATGTACCGATATTTGTAAGAGCAGGGAGCTGATATTTCTTAAAATATCTCTTAAATCCCTTATCTTCTGCCAAAGTCAAAATAGCAGGGTTATCTGAAAGGTAACAGGTAAGAATACCGATTGCAGATGCACCCGGAAGTCCATAAAGAGGTTTCATAAGTGGTGTAAGACCATGGTTAATTAATGAAACAACACCAAATTCGGAAAAAATACCTGAAATTGCACCTGTTACAACAGCTACTGCTGTTATATAGAAAACCGTGTTCAAAAGCAAATCAAAAGCTGTATTCATAATTGTGTTTGCAAAGTTTACAGCCCCCATTTTATGTCCGCCCAAATAGCAAAGCAAACAGAAAATGACTATAAATACGAATGCTTCTAAGCTTACTGCTTTTTTGGTTCTAAATTTTGCTTCGGGAGCAGCGATAATTTCTCGCTCATTTAATCCCTCTGCAGTTGTTTCCAAACTGTCCATACTAAAATTCTCCTTTTATATTATTGTTTTATATAACATTAAAATGTTATCACATCAAAACCAACTTGTCAACGGTTTATGACATATTTATTGACAGGAAGTTAATAAATAAACCATTTTATTTGTAACACTTGATTATTTAAATATAAAAAAATACGCCGTATTATATAAAATCAGGCGTATTTTTTAAATAATTTACTTATTTACTTTTACTTTTATCCAAAGCTCAGATAATTTTTGCTTTAAAACTTCGTTGTATTCAAATGTTTCATCTTTTTCATATCCTGAACGGGGAACAAATGCTTCATTTTCAAAGAACATTCCGCCTTCACTCATCATGTCATTTAAAACATCTTTATTAGCTGAGGCATATCCGCAGGTTTTTGTATTGTCATAGGAAGCTTCGTAAGTTAAAACATAATTGATAAATTCATGGGCAAGTTCAGGATTTTCTGCGTTTTTCGGAATTACCATGGAGTCACACCACAGATTGCTGCCTTCTTTTGGCATACTGAATCCCATATCGGGGTTTTCACCCAAAACCACAGTAGCATCACCGCTGTAAACTACAGCTAAATCCTTGTTGCCATTTATCATTCCGTCTATAACTTCGTCAGTTACATAGTTAGGTTCCATATTGGCATTTATATCCACCAACCATTCATAAGCTTTCATAATTTCATCTTCATTATCGGAGTTCATGGAATAACCCAATGCTTTAAATGCCATCATAAAAGAATCTCTCTCAGAGTCATACATATAAATTTTGCCTTTGTAATCTCTGTTTCTGAATATTTCAAAGCCTTCATTTTCCACAGTTTCTTTTGAAACATTGTTTTTGTTGTATAAAATTCCTACAGAACCCCAAAAGTAGGGAATTGAATAGTTGTTTTCAGGGTCAAAAGGAAGATTTTTTACACCATCTGCAAGTAAATTAAAATTAGTTATTTTATCTTTATCAATAGTACTGAGCATATCTTCTTTTATCATTCTTTCAATCATGTAATCTGAAGGAATAAGTACATCATATTTATCACCTGCTGAAAGTTTGGTATACATCATTTCATTGGAATCAAAATATTCCATGATAACATGGGCACCTGTTTGTTCTTCAAAATTCTTTATAAGGTTTTCTCCTGTGTATTCGCCCCATGTAAAAATTTTAAGTGTTTGTCCGGAATATTTAAGGTCTTTTTCCTCTTTGGTATTTCCGCAGCCGGAAAGCAGCATTACTCCGGCTAAAATCAGTGCTGTAAGTTTTTTAATCAATTATCTCATTCTCCTTTTTTTTAGATTTTTCTATAATTATTGGTATAACATTTATTAGTACCAAAACTATGGTAATCATAAATATAATAACTGTGGAAAGAGCATTTATAGATGGATTTACACGCTTGCTCATGGTATAAACCATAATTGAAATATTATTTACTCCGTTTCCTGTTACAAAATATGAAATTATAAAGTCATCAAAACTCATGGTAAATGCAATCAAAGCTCCTGAAATAATGCCTGGCATAATCTGAGGTACAATTACTTTTATAAGTGCTTGCCATGGTGTGGCACCTAAATCCATACAAGCATCTGCCAAATTTGGGTCAAGGCTGCGGAGTTTAGGTGTAACAGACAGCATTACATAGGGAGTACAGAACATAATATGGGCTAAAAGCATACTTGTAAAGCCTTTTCTTATTCCCAAAACACTAAAGAACATCAAAAGTCCTATAGCTGTTACAATTTCCGGATTCATAATCGGTAAATCATTTACTCTTTCCACAAATAATTTAATAAATTTATTGGATTTTGAAAGTCCGATTGCAGCTATTGTACCTATTATTGTAGAAATAAGTGTTGCTAAAAGAGCAATTACTATTGTATAGAATATTGAATTTAACATATCCTGATTTTGGAACATTTTCTCATACCAGTAAAGAGAAAATCCTTTCCATTTAGTCAAAGATTTGCTGTCATTAAAAGAAAATACAATAGTATAAATTATGGGAGAATAGAAGAATATCATTATTAGTCCCATAAAAATTTTTGATAAAATCTTTTTGCTGCCTTTTTTATTATTTTTCATATTTCTCCCTCCTTTAATTATTAGACTTTAAAGCAGGATCTTTATCTACTTTTTTGGTAATATACATTGAAATCATAATAATTACAGCCATTATCATGGAAATAGCTGAACCTAAATTCCAGTTGCCTATGGTGAGAAATTGTGATTCAATTACATTTCCGATAAGCATATATTGTCCTCCGCCCAAAAGTTTTGGAATAAAGAAACTGGATACTGCCGGCAAAAATACCAAAGTAATTCCGCTGATTACACCGGGCAAAGACAGAGGCAAAGTAACTCTTAAAAAGCTCTGAATTCTATTTGCACCCAAATCACTGGAAGCTTCCAAGAGGCTTTTGTCCATTTTGGTAAGAGATGAATAAATCTGTAAAATCATAAATGGTACAAAGTTATAAACCATACCCAAAATTACTGCAAAAGAGGTGTGGAGCATTTTTATAGGTCCTATGCCAAAAAGTGCCAGAAAATTATTGATAATGCCATTGTCCTGTAAAATACCCATCCAAGCATAGGTTCTTACAAGCATATTAATCCATGTGGGAAATGTTATAAGTAAAATAAGCCAAGCTTTGGACTTTGGTTTTGATTTAGCGATAATATAAGCTGTAGGGTATCCGATAATAAGGCATATCACTGTTGTAGAAAGGGCAACTAAAAGACTTCGCTTTAATACATCAGAAAATATTTTATCACTGAAAAAATATTTGAAATTATCCAATGTAAAACGGATTGTTGTTACATCATTTCCTTTCTGAGTAAATGCGTAAAATACTATTAAAAGCATGGGAAGTATAATCATTATGCTTATCCATACCAAATAGGGATAAAACATTTTTCTAAATTGTTTCAATTTTTCACCTCCTTACTTTCTCATAATATGAATGTCTTCAGGGTTAAAATTAAGCCCTACTTCATCATCTACCTGATATTCGTCGGTGGTGTCAACTTTGTACTCATAACCCTGTGTTTTAAATGTAACCTGATATTCACCCTCTGTGATATTTTCAGGGTCAAAATCATAATCAACTTCTGTGATTTCAACGGATGAATCATCTTCCAAACTCCATGCAGAAGCATTTGCCCATGTTTTAAGGTCTGTGTCCAAAGCAATACTTTCCTTTATTTCATCAACTTTCTTAAAGAAATTAACAGCGTAAATTTCTTCCTGATAAACATTGCTGACAATTCTGTTTTCATCTGTAACTATCATATTTGCAGTTACAAATGTGCCGGCAGAAGTTGTAAATTTAACAGGATAAATACCGTTTTTCTTTTCTATTCGGTATTCTACATCTACAATGGAAACAAGCTCATCATCTTTTTCAGGGAGCCATGCCTGAGCATCAGCTCTGGCTATAATATCAGCATCAGTGAGTTCATCAATATCTGCTACATCAAGATAAAAGTCGTTGGCACTCATTTTTTCTCCTGCTTCACTGTTTTCTACAGGCTTATCTTCGGAAACTTTCATATTTACAGTGATACTGGTACCTGCTCTGGTTTCTACTATGGTTTCATAGTGTACACCTTTAAACAGAACGGATTTAACAGTGCCTTTAAGTTTGCCTTTTTCTTTAGGGACAATATCAAGGTCCTCAGGTCTTATTACTACATCTACTTTCTCATTTGGTTTAAAGCCCATATCTACACATTTAAATTTTTTATCTTCAAACAGAACTTCATAGTCATCAAGCATAACACCATCAATAATATTACTTTCACCGATAAAGTTTGCCACAAATTCATTTATAGGTTCATTATAAATATCAATAGGTGTACCTATTTGCTGGATTTCACCGTCATTCATAACTACTATTTTATCACTCATGGTAAGAGCTTCTTCTTGGTCATGAGTTACAAAAATAAATGTAATCCCAACTTCCTGCTGAATTTTTTTAAGCTCATGCTGCATTTCTTTACGCAGTTTTAAATCCAAAGCTCCCAAAGGCTCGTCCAAAAGCAAAACCTTAGGCTCATTTACCAAAGCTCTGGCAATGGCAATTCGCTGCTGCTGGCCGCCACTCATTTCGGTTACATTTCTGTCGCCGTAATCTTCAAGATTAACAAGCTTTAACATTCTCATTACTTTCTGTTTGATAATGTCTTTAGGTTCCTTTTTTATTTTAAGTCCGAATGCTATATTGTCATATACATTCATGTGGGGAAAAAGTGCATATTTTTGGAATACCGTATTTACTTCTCTCTTATAAGGAGGAACATTGCTGATGTCTTCGCCATCAAAAATTACCTGACCTTCGGTAGGATTTAAAAATCCTCCCAATATACGCAGCAAAGTGGTTTTTCCGCAGCCGGAAGGACCCAGAAGTGTTACAAATTCATTTTCGTATATATCAAGGTTAATCCCTTTAAGTACAAATTGTCCGTTAAATTCTTTAACAATGTTTTTAAACTGAATTATTTTCTCCATAATATCCTCCTCAAATTAATGCTAAAACATAGGGGGTGTAGCTATCCACAAAATCTTAGCAGTTGTTTTTCTTTCGTTTATAATGAAATGAAAATTTTTTCCCGTTAAATAGAAAGTTTCACCTTTTTTTATTATATGTCTGTCATCTCCGTTTATTAAAACCACACTGCCTTCCAGTACATATCCGAATTCTTCGCCGTCATTGGCTGGAACTTCAAATGTATTACAGCCGGAATCCAGTTCTACAAGTATGGGTTCCATTTTATTTTTTTGACAGTTGGGGACAATCCATTTGATTTTATAACCTTCTCGTTCATCAACAAAATAATCATTTTCTCTGAAAATTACATTTTCAGTACTTTCTTCGGTAAAAAACTCTGATAAACTTGTTCCCAATGCTTCCAAAATATCATTCAGTGTAGATATGGAAGGGGAGGTAAGATTTCTTTCCACCTGTGAGAGAAAACCTTTGGTAAGCTCACATCTGCTGGCAAGTTCTTCTAAAGTCAGAGATTTTTTCGTTCGCAGAAGTTTAATTTTAGCTCCAATATCCATGAATATCCTCCTTTTTTCACTTGATTATATACTAATACTAAACAAATAATAATATTAATTAAACATTAAAGCTAAAAATAAGTTTTTTAAATTAAATTATAAATTAACTTATTGTTTAGCTATAAGAAACACAATAATACAGCTTGTTTAATGGTTTTAACAGTATTTTTTATTAATGTAATATGTATTTATTTTCAATAAAATCAATTTACATTATACACGGATTATTCAAAAAGTCAATATTATAAATAAAAAATTTAATGTTATTAAACTTAATAAAATAAAAAATGCGGAAAATCTTTTTTGACTTTCCGCATAAACTGAATATAAAATACTGTTATACCCTTAAAATTTAAAAAATCAGAATGGGGTTTATTACATTCTCTTTTCATAGCCACGAGGGGTAACCATTTTTCCGTTTATAACTTTGGTGCTGCTGTTTCCAATAAATATTGTAGTGAACATATCAACTTCGGTATCTCGCAGTTCTTTAATTGTCATAATTTTTGATTCCTGACCATCTCTGCCAATGTTTTTAACTGTTCCACAAACTAAATCTTCAGACTGATACTTCATTATAATATCACAGGCTTTTTTTAGGTAGTCGTGGCGTTTTTTACTGGAAGGATTGTAAATGCACATTACAAAATCTCCGTCAGCAGCACAGGCTATGCGTTTTTCGATTTTTTCCATAGGTGTAAGCAAGTCTGAAAGTGAAATCACTGCAAAATCGTGAATTAAAGCTGCTCCTAAAACTGCCGCACCACTGATAGCTGCGGTAATTCCCGGTACAATTTCAATTTCAATATCTTTAAAATCTTTTTCGGCAAGCTGATAAATAAGTCCTGCCATGCCGTAAACTCCTGCATCACCGCTGCAAACCATGGAAACCACTTTGCCTTTGTCAGCTTCTTCCAAAGCAAGACGGCATCTTTCAATTTCCTGTTTCATAGGTGTGGAAACCATCTCTTTTTCGGGGAACATTTCTTGCAGCAAATCCAGGTAAACTGTATAGCCAAAGAGAGTTTCGCTCTGTGTCATAGCTTCAATGGCTTGATTGGTCATATATTCTTTATTTCCGGGTCCCATGCCCACAACATATATTTTCTTCATAAATTATGCCGCCTTTCATATACTTAATATATTATAAACTAAAATTATACAACAATTATTTTTCTTTTTAATAAACCATATTAACGAAATTTTCCAAAATTAATGCCTGTTTTCAAAGTTATGCGGTATTTTGTGGTATTTTTATATACATTTTGTACTATTATCATTATATTATACAGTAAATTACATTTATTTAAAAAATAAATCATAATTTTTATTCTGTATTTTGTGGCAAAATATTTTTGATTTTGTTTTTAAACCACAAAACCCGATTTTTATTCCATAGCATTAAAAACTGATTTTATCCGTGGTTTTATCCCATAAAAGCAATAGACTTTCGGATTTTTCGTCGGCGTTTGAGGTTATTATCACATCAAAATCGCAGTTTTCCGTAAAGCTTACCACCTTTACACCATTTGGCACTTGTCCGATTATGGGGACTTCGGTTTTTATGACAATATTCTCACCATGGAGAATTTTTGCAGACACTTCTTTGATTTTATAAGGTCTTATAATCTGTAAACCCTGTTCCACAGCCCAACTATCTATGGCAAAAACATTGTTTATATCCGTAGCAGTGGTTACTACCGGAGTGGAGTTTATAAACTCACTTATTTCCAAAGCCAGCTTGTTAGCTCCTCCTACATGCCCGGATAAAATAGGTATAGTAAATTTTCCGCAGTCATCTATACAAATTACTGCAGGGTCAGTGAGTTTTGATTTAAGCAGTTTTCCTACAGAACGCACAGCTATTCCCACAGCCCCTATAAAAATCATGGCATCACATTTGTCAAAATTTTCTTTTGCCCATTCATAGTGGTTTACAAATGAAATATTCAGTTTTTCCGAAGCTTTTTTTGAACCGCTGTCTACAGTACAACTGTATTTTTCTGCAATTTTTTGCCCCAATTCATAGCCTTTTAAGCTGCACGCAATTATTTTTATTTTCATTTTTATTTGCTCGCTTTTCTAAACTCTGTTTCAAAAGTCGGGTCATAGAGTTTGGAAAGGTCGTAATCATCGCCTAAAAATTCTCCCACAACAGTAAGAGCAGTCTTGGTAATATTGTTTTCTTTGGCTGTTTGAGCCAATGTACCTACTGTACATCTGCAAACTTTTTCATCAGGCCATGTGGCTTTATACACAAGAGCAGCTTTTGTATCAGGTGAATATCCACCGGCAATAAGTTCACTGGAAAGTTCCTCCAAAAGTCCTGTGCTTAGGAAAATTACCATAGAACACTGGTGTGATGCCATTGCACGGATATTTTCTTTTTCTGGAACAGGTGTTCTTCCTGCCATTCTGGTGATAATAACACTTTGGCTCACATTTGGCAAAGTATACTCGGCTTTCAGGGCAGAAGCTGCTCCGCAGAAACTGGAAACACCGGGAACCACATCAAATTCTATTCCCATAGGAGTTAGTCTGTCCATTTGTTCTTTTATTGCACCATAAACACAAGGGTCCCCTGTGTGAAGTCTGACAGTCATTTTACCTGCATTTTCGGCTTTTTCAATTTCAGTGATTACTTCATCCAATGTCATATATGCACTGTTGTGGATTTCACAGCCTTCCTTGGCATATTTTAATAGATCGGGATTGACAAGACTGCCTGCATATATAATGACATCTGCCTGTTCCAAAAGTTTTGCCCCTCTTACTGTGATTAAATCCACAGCTCCACTGCCTGCACCTACAAAATGTACCATAATTTATTCTCCTTTTCAGATTTTGTTATATCTTTATTTAAATAAATATATAAATGCTTGTATTTATTTTAGCATAATAATATTTCAGGATAATGCGTTGCTATTTTTATAATATTATATATATTTACTTCGTCATAATATAAACTAGCTGTTGTTAGTTAATGAAATATATCAAATACGCTTTATTAATCAAATTTTAAACGATGTTATCATATAAAATATCAGACTAATAATCAATTTCTGTTTATAACACTAACTATTGTTAGTAAGTTTTGCGTTTGCTATAATATCTTATTTTTCACTGATATTATATCATTTTACCCATATAAGGTCAATAAAATATAATTATCTTTAAGTTTGACAATTTTTCTTTTGTGTTTTTGATTTGACATTTTCTATTTGACAAAAGCATTAAAATTATATAAAATAGATATTATACGATATTATTAATATTTAAAAAGGAGAACGGAAATGGACCCCGATGTCAGTTATTTAAACTTTACTTTAACAACCCTTGTTTTAATTCTTTTATGTGCATTTTTCAGCTTGACAGAAAGTGCTGTTATTACAGCCAATGATGGCAAAATCAAAAAATTGGCGGAAGAAGGAAACAAACCTGCTAAAAGACTTCTTAAACTTTTGAAAATACCTTCCGAGTTTATGGCAACTGTACAAACAGGTATAACTTTATGTGGACTGTTTGTTATTGCATATATTACCAATCTTTACCCCACATGGGCAAAGATGTTTTCTGACTTAACAAATATTTCTTTTAGAAATTCTTTGTGGATTGTCTTTGCTTTAGCCACTTTAATTGCAGGATTTTTGATTATTTTATTCGGAAAACTTATTCCTAAAAGAATAGGTGAACATAATTCCGAAAGTCTTGCCCTATCTTTAATACCTGTATTCTATGTTTTTTCGATTATCTTAAAACCTATTTCTAAAATTCTTTCCAAAATTACAGATCTGATTTTAAAGCTGTTTGGTTTTAATCCAAAACACAATGCAGAACAGGTAACAGAAGAAGAAATCCGAATGTTAGTAGATGAAGGAGAAGAAAAGGGTGTTATTGAACAAAGCGAAAAATACATGATAAATAATATTTTTGAGATGGACGACCGTGAAATTTCAGAAATAATGACTCATCGTATGGATGTAGTAGCTGTTCCCAAAACTGCCTCTTTTGATGAAATTTTAAAGCTTTTTATAGATACAGGTTATTCACGCATCCCTGTTTACGACAAGGATTTGGATGATATAAGTGGTATTGTTTATGTAAAGGATTTAATTAACTATCTTCACAATACAAAAAAATTTAATTTGGAAAAATGTGCAAGATCAGCACTTTTTGTGCCTGAGTCCGTTTCTTTTACCGAGCTTCTCAAAATTTTTAAAAAAGAAAAGAAACAATTTGCAGTAGTTGTGGATGAATATGGCGGAACTTATGGCATTATCACAATGGAAGATTTGCTGGAATCTATAGTGGGAGATATTCAGGACGAATATGATAATGAGGAAGAAGAATTTGAAAAATCATCTGATGGCAGCATTATTTTTGATGCTTCTATATCATTGGACGATGCTGAAAGAGAGCTGGATATAGAACTTGAAAATGATGATGACAAAGACTATGATACTTTGGGTGCAATCATTATAGATGAACTTGGTTATATTCCGGAAAGCGGTGAAAATCCTGTGGTTGTAATTTCCGGAATAAGTTTTCAGGTTTTGGAATCCGATGGCAAGAGAATTTTAAAAGTAAAAGCTGAATTTATAAACCGCAATCAAAATGAAAACTCCGAAGATGTAAATAAATCTGAAAATGAAAAGCAAGAATCATCAGAAGATAAATAATTTTAATATGAAAAAACCATTGATGTTATTTTAACATCAATGGTTTTTTATATAATTTTTTGAAATAACTATTTCATCTGTTAATTTAGTTTTTAAATTTAAAACATTTAAAACATAAACCAATTATATACGACGCAATAGTGATGACAATAGAGTAATCTTTTTATATTTCCTGAATTATAGGCAGAATCATAGGACTTCTTCTTGTTTTTACATAGAGAAACTGGCTTACTTGATCTTTTACAACCTGTTTCATGCTGTTCCAATCGTTGTAGCCGGACTGAGTGCTGTTAATAAGAGCCATTCGGCATATTTCTTTAACTTCATTCATAAGATCTTCCGATTCTCTGACATAAACAAAACCTCTGGAAACAACATCCGGACCTGACACAATATCTCCTGTAACAGAATCTATAGTGGCAACTACAACTATTAATCCGTCCTCGGATAAATGTTTTCTGTCACGCAAAACAATGCTGCCTACATCACCTACACCCAGTCCGTCAACCATAATTCTGCCGGCAGGAACAGTGCCTGTTATCTGAGCGGATGAATAGCCGATTTCAATAACCTTTCCGATGTCGCTGATAATGACATTATTTTCGGGAACTCCCATAGATACTGCAATATCTTTTTGGTTTTTAAGGTGTTTGTATTCACCATGGAGAGGGATCACATATTTTGGGTTTGTGAGTTTTATCATAAGTTTCAAATCTTCCTGAGAACCATGACCTGATACATGGGTCTTGTACATTTTATTATCATAAATAACATCAGCACCCAGTTTCATCAAATCATTAATAAGACGGTTTACCAACTTTTCATTACCCGGAATGGCATGTGCGGAAATAATGATAAAATCATTTGGGGTAATGGTGATCTTTTTATGATCCCCTGTAGACATTCTGGCAAGGGCACTCATAGGTTCGCCTTGACTTCCTGTGGTGATGATTACTAATTTTTCATCGGGGTAATTTTTAGCAGCATCTATATCTATCAGAAGTTTGTCTTTGTAGGTAAGATAACCAAGTTCAGTAGCTTTTGCCACAACATTATCCATACTTCTGCCTGATACGGCAACTTTTCTGCCATGAGCTTCTGCAAAATCAAATATAGTTTGAAGTCTGTGAACATTTGATGCAAAGGTAGCTATCAAAATTCGTTTTTGACCTGCTTTTTTAAATAAACTGTCAAAACTTGCGGCAACTTCTTGCTCACTGCCGCTGGCTCCCGGTTTATCAGCGTTGGTGGAGTCGGGCAAAAGGGCTAAAACTCCTCTTCTGCCAAGTTCCCCAAATCTGGCAAGGTCTATACTGTCACCGGCAATAGGGGTGTAGTCGATTTTAAAGTCCCCTGTATGAACAATAATTCCCGCAGGGGTAAAAACAGCACAGGCACAGGCATCGGGAATAGAGTGGTTAACTCTGATAAATTCCACAGCCATACAGCCCATTTTCACAGTATCACCAGGACTTACCACATGAAGTTTTGCACTGTTTAAAAGTCCATGTTCTTTGAGTTTTCCCTCCAAAATACCTAAAGTGAGCATGGTTCCGTAAATAGGAACATTCATTTTTTTAAGAAGATAGGGGATAGCACCTATATGATCCTCATGGGCATGAGTAATAACTAAGCCTCTTATTTTATCTGCATTTTTTTCAAGATAGGTAAAATCAGGCAAAACAAGGTCAATTCCCAGCATATCATCATCGGGAAAAGATAAACCGCAGTCAATAATAAATATATCATTGCTGCACTCATAAACTGTCAGGTTTTTGCCTATTTCGTTAAGACCTCCCAAAGATATGATTTTAATAGAAGGTTTTTTATTTTTGCTTGTGTTTTTTTTCTTGTTGGTATTATATCTTTTTTTGGATTTAGGCTTTTCCGAAGTGCCCTCTTCAATTATCAGCGGTTTGCTGTTTTTGCCCATTATTTCTTTTTCAACAGCAGAATACATTGATTTGCTCTTAGGCGGAGCCAAAGGCTGTTTTTTCATAACATTGGGGACAAAATTAGATGAACCATTTATGGGGTAAGACTTTCTTCTTGTATAATAATGTCTTTTTTTCTGACCACCGCTGTCATTTGAATTTTCATTCTTTTTTGAATTTTCTGACACAATAATCCTCCTTTTTTTAAATATTAAAAAATTTCTTTATAAATGCAGAGTTTTTTAGACAAAACAAAAATAACTGTCAGCCAAAATGACTTACAGAATAATTTTTTCACTGCCGAAAGTACCTTTGTTTCTTTCCCTGTATTTCCGCACATTAGGGGCTGCCGCAAGAACAGACTTAGAAACATTCGGCTATTGTCAATCAGCAAAAATATTTTATAATCCGAACACTACATCTATTACATCATAATAGTAAACATCAAAAAAGTCAAGTAAATCAAGTACAATATGTAAATATATATTTCGACAAAATCTACCGACCGTAATAATAAAGCTCTTACGGTCGGTATTTGTTTCACTACTTTTCCATTCCCATGTGTTTTAAAGGATTTATCCATTTTCCGTCCTGTTTCATGGCAAAATGGAGATGAGGTTCCACTGCAATTTCACAGGGAATTTGAATGGTTTTTCCTATTTGCTGATGGCTTCTTACTATGTCCCCTTCTTTAATATTGTTGATAGGTTCTATTCCACAGTAGTGTGCAGTAGTTCCGTCTGAATGGCTTACTTCAATCACACAGCCCCAGAGTTTGTCCTTATAAATCTTCTCGATTTTACCGTCAGCACATGAAACAACAGCAGAACCTACAGGAACTTTTATATCAACTCCGTTGTGAGTTTTCCACTCGTCCAATGTAGGGTCTTTAACCAGTTTACCGTTAGAAAAAGCTGTGATAATATTGCCCTCCACTGGCATTATAAAAGTAATGGACTGTGGTCTTAAAGTTTTGTTTTCTTTCTTTTCCTCAGTTTTTTCTTTCTTTTCGGCAGGTTTTTCTTCTGTTTGTTTTTTTGGTTTGGCGGTTTCGGTTTTTTCTGATTTTTCTTTTTTATCTTTACCCTCTATTTTTATATCATCTTTTTTGTTTTCGGTTTTTTCCGCTTTGTCAAAGTCCCATGAGGGCATCTCTGCTTTGGATGATTGTTTTTGCTCAATAATTTTGTTGTTTTCGTCAATGCTGTCTATTGTGTTGTTGACTGCAACCCAAGCAGCGGCTCCTGCCCCCACTAAACATACAGCCAATATCGCGTAAAATCCGTTGCCTGCAATAAACTTCTTGAACTTCTCTTTAAAACTATTCGATTTTGACATCTTTATAAACTCCGTTTCTCCGACAGAAATTAATTTCAGCCTATCATCCGTCGGTATTTTGATAGGAACTGGAAAGGCATTATGTCCTTGGAGTTATTTTTAACATATTGAGAAAAAATATACTTAAATTTTTATTTATTTAAAATATTATGAAATTTAAAAAACAGAATAATTTTCAATTGAATAAATTTTTACAAATATAAAGTTTTAATGGTGCAGATATAAGATA
>JAHHUB010000140.1 GCA_020024175.1 Oscillospiraceae bacterium
TGCTAAAGCTGCAAGAAATAAAGCTATAAAGAGCAATCTTAAAACAGTTATAAAAAATGCTGATCTAGCATTAGTAAATACAGCTGAAAACAGAAAAGAAACTGTTGCAGTAGCTGTTAGAGCTCTTGACAAAGCATGTGCAAAGGGTATCCTACACAAAAATGCTGTTGCAAGAAAAAAATCACAACTAACAACAAGACTTAATGCAAGCCTATAATAAATGAGTTGTGCATAGTAAATTTTAATAATTTTATTAGTGTAATCTGTGCCACAGGGTATGGGTTTATTTAAAAGCAAATTATACTGATCAGTGGATTTAGCTTCCAAACGGGCAAATTTATAACATTCAAAATTTGTTTCTTCCAATTTTTTCAGTGAGTGGGATAGGGGGATAGCTGATGTTTTTTTTGCAATTTTAAGAATATCCTCACCATTTTTGTCTAATCCTAAAATATGGGCATATGGTGGTTTTTTTTCGGTATAATCTTTTGTTATATTCAAAAATCCGCTTAGTGCAATTCTTCTTATACGGGAGTGGGAATAGCGTTTTGATTTTACTTTTGAATAAATTTCCTCCAAAGATACTGAAGATTTTATTGCAGAATAAAATTTATTTTCCAATCCTTCTGAAATACAAGGGAGTTTTTTTATATCTTCAACAGAAAGTTTTCTCAAACCAGACAGCATTAAAAGTTCAAATTTATCATAACAGGATAAAATTTCTCCTTTTTCTTCCCATTCATTAAAAATTTCAAAAGCTTTTTGAGGCATAACATTTTTTATAAAATCTTTTCCCCAGTTCTCTCTTATATATGAGGCAGAGGAAAATCCGTTTAATTCACCACATTTATCATGTTGGGCAAATTGTCGTGTTATGGGTATAATTTCTATTTGACTGCCTAAAATATGTTTAATATATTCTATGCCTAATATATTATTGGGTGTTTTGACAATATCACCGTTTAAATGTGGAAATTCACTTAATGCAGATTCTCTGGCGGCAGCAAAACTCATGCCTTTATCAAGATATATTTTCAGTTTTTGGGAAAACTTATCGGAAACAAGAACTTTGGCAATGTCTTTTAAGCTTTCTGCATCGGAATTTTCCGCACCGAATGCCAAGGCGTCCACACAACCTAAGGATTTTATTATTTCACAGCCACCAAAAGCAAAACGCTCCGCTGTTGCAGCAGCATAGGGCAAAGGCAGTTCTATTATCAAATCAGCACCGCAGTTAAGGGCAGCTTTGGTTCTGGCTTCTTTCGGAAAAAGAGCGGGTGATGCTCGCTGAACAAAATTTCCGCTCATAATTGCAATAATATGGGTAAAGCCTTTTTCACGCAAATTATGCAAAATATACTCATGTCCGTTATGAAAGGGATTAAATTCACAAATAACAGCACAAATTTTCACTATTTTCACCTGCAATACTTGAAATTTTTCTAATAATGTAATAATATATAATTGAATGAGTATGTGTCAAGTGTTCTGCTAAAAAAGAACAAAAAAACATACATATTTACAAATAAAAATATCGGAGGTAATTACAATGAAGATTCTTGTTATTAATGCAGGAAGTTCATCTCTTAAATATCAGCTCATTGATATGAAAGATGAAAGCGTACTCGCTAAAGGTTTGTGCGAAAGAATAGGTGTGGACGGAAGAATTTCCCACAAGACAGCTGATGGCAGAAAGAGTGAATACGATGTTTCCTTCCCAACTCATAAGGAAGCATTTGAAGAAGTTGTTAAAGTTCTTTCCACAGGGGACACAAAAGTTATCGACTCTATGAGCGAAATTTCCGCAGTAGGACACAGAGTGCTCCATGGTGCTGAAGTTTACAAGGTTTCCACATTGGTTGACGATAAAGTTATTGACACAGTTATGGAACTTAAAGAACTTGGCCCTCTGCACAACCCACCTCAGGCAGTTGCTATGAAGGCTTGTCAGGAAGTATTCGGCAAGGATACTCCAATGGTTGCTGTATTTGATACATCTTTCCATCAGACAATGCCTGAAAAAGCTTATATTTTCGGTATTCCTTATGAATATTATGAAAAATACCATATCCGTCGCTATGGCTTCCATGGCACAAGCCACAGATATGTAGGAGCAAGAATGGCAGAAGTTATGGGCAAAAAGCCTGAAGATACAAAGATTATTTCCTGCCACCTCGGAAACGGTTCTTCCATTACAGCTATTGATGGCGGTAAGTGTGTAGATACAACAATGGGCTTTACTCCTCTTGATGGTTTTATCATGGGTACAAGAAGTGGTGCTGTTGACCCATCTGTTATCACATACATCATGAATAAGGAACACATGAGCCCTGACGAAATGTCCAATATGCTCAACAAGAAGTCCGGTTTCCTCGGTTTGTCCGGTATTTCTCCTGACTGCCGTGAAATAGAAGAAGCTGCTGAAAAGGGCGACCACAGAGCTGCTCTCACACTTGATATAGTAACATACCAGGTTAAGAAGCAAATTGCTGCTTATGCTGCTGCTATGGGTGGTGTTGATGCTATTCTCTTCACAGGCGGTATCGGTGAAAACTCCTCTAACTTCCGTCAAAGAGTTTGCGAAGGTCTTGAATTTATGGGAGTTAAGATTGACAAAGCTCTTAATGAAAAGGCTTCCAGAGGAGAAAACAAATTCTCTACAGAAGATTCCAAAGTACAAGTTTGGGTTCTTCCTACAAATGAAGAACTTCTTATCGCTCGCGATACTAAGGAAATTGTTGACAATATCAAAAAGTAATATTTAAACAAAAAGCCCAAATATTGTATTTGGGCTTTTTTATAAATTTAAGTGAAATAATATGTGAGGTAAATTATGAAATATACACTTAATACAGATTTTGCATTACTCAATGACAGCCAGGCTTATAATTGGAGACTGAATTTCAGAAATATGGTGAGAGAAGCTTTTGATGGTGTTGACAATGATAATATACTTTTAGCCAATCTGCTTATTTTGGAATCATATATAAACACATATCGTCATGGCTTGGAGGAAAATGGCGAAGAAATTAACGAAGTTATTGAAATTGCCCAAAATTTTCTATGGGACTGTTTAAATGGAAAAATACAGCCCAAAGAATTTGAGGATTTTGCAAATAATTTAGATGCCTGTGTAATGCAATATAATGTTGGTGAAGAACTAACTGACAGTCAGGAAGAATTTTATGAAAAATATTTTTCCGACAGTGAAAACGGAAATCAAATGTTTATATCAGAATGGCAATCACTTTTGCTGATGGAATTAACCGTAATTTCGGGAGGCAGATATGATTTTGAAAATTGGGAAAGTGTAGAAGATTTAAATGATTGGTATTGTTTGGAAAGTATGTTGGATTTTCTGACAGATGCCTGTGTTGATTTTGCCCAAATAACCCGTATATCATATAAAGCTTCGGATATTGACAAAGCAGAGGCTCAGCTTTATAAAACACAACTGTACAGAAATTTGGTAGCCTTTATACTTAACACATTAAAAGTTGGTATGTCAGGTAAGGCTGATATGTATGAACAATTAAGAGAAGAATACAGTCAAACTATGATTATTCCTGAGGAATTTGCTGCTGAACTTTTGGAATATTAAAATGATATTTAAAATATTGTTCTCCTATATTTCAAATTCCGAATATCGGAGAAATTTTATAATTACAGGAGATAAAATGGATAATATTAATAGAAAATACGAGGATTTATGTGCATATTATAGGATTCCTTTAAAAATTTTAACAGTATATGATGAAGAATTACCTATAAGTACCTTTGAGGAAAATTCTGAGACAAATACTCTTATACTGAATAAATATAAAATTGACAAGTCCGAATTTGAGTATGAAAGTGAAGTTGCATATAAAGTGAGTAAAATTTTACTTCCCCGTTTAAATGCAGAAACAGAAAGACTTATTATACGTCGATTTTTACCTTCAGACAGCAAAAATTTTTTCCAGTTGCTTTCAGATTATGAGGGATGCTATATGGACTGTTGCAATGTATTTAATGCCATGGATGAAGATTTTAACAATCTTATGCGTTATTTTGAGAAACAGGAAATGCGTTATGTACTTGTTTTAAAAGATTCTGATGAGGTAATAGGAACAGTAGTTTTTCTTGAAAATAATACCAGAGCTGTAGATACTTTTGAAATAGGTTATTCCATATCTCCCATTTATCGCAGAAAAGGTTATGCTTATGAGGCAATTTCCTATCTTTTAAATCTTATACAGGACAAACTACAAATAGAAATGATTATAGGCAGAGTTTTAGAAGAAAATACTCCTTCAGCTAATCTTTTGAAAAAATTGGGGTTTAAAAAAGAGGGTATTCATCACAAAGCCACTTGGCATGAAATGCTGGGTAAACCGGTTGATCTTGTTTATTATTATCGTGATAGAATATAACAGCGGTAATAAATTATTTAATTTATTGGGAGGATAAGCTATGTATTTCCCAAAAGATATGACTTTTCAATATTTTTTCTTTGACACATATATCGGATATTTTTTACAGGTAATTCCGGTGGCATTAATAGCGGGAGCTATTTATTTTATATATAAATTACGGCATAAAAACGGATTATCCACAGGTAAAATTGCCGTTAAATCACTGTTTGTGTGTTATAT
>JAHHUB010000141.1 GCA_020024175.1 Oscillospiraceae bacterium
ATTTAACGGGAAGTCAGGTGAAAATCCTGCACAGGAACGCTGCTGTAATTACGGAGTGACTTTTTTAGTGTTAAATCACAGCCACTGAGCAATCGGGAAGGCAAAAAGCCATGATGATGTATAAGTCAGAATACACATCATTATTTTTTACACTAATTCTTTTAAAGAATTTCTCTTCGAGTTCAGGAGCAGTGTATTTACATAATATAATTATATTATATAATTTAGTACAGCATTTTAAATGTTGTATTTTGTTGTGTTAATTTTCTGCAGCTGTCTCAATAGAGGTAGCTGCAGATTTTTTATTAAGGAGGAAAAATAAATGAAAAAAATTTTAGCATCTGTTATAGCTATGGTAATGCTGCTGACATCTTGCTCACAGAATGATACAAGTTTTGGCGGATTAAAATCAACGGTATCCAAAGAAAAAGAAGACAGACAGGCATCTATTTGGGTTGAGGGAGATACTTATCCTTTAACTGTGCATGATTACCTTGGCAATGAAATTACTCTTAAAGAGGATAACACGGATATGGCAGCTGTACTTTCAGGAACCCCTTTAAATATTTGGTATGATTTAGGAGGTAAATCAATTTGTTCTTCCCAAATTAGCAAAAATGTAAAACTTGTTGAGGGCTATGAAGATGAGATGCTGGCACTGCCTGAAATAGGACCTGTTTATTCAATAGACATGGAAGCTGTTATGGAACATAATCCGAAGCTTATAATAGCACAGGTAGGAACACAAACTACTCAAGCTTCTAAACTTTCACAAATGGGATATGATGTTATTCAAACTAATATTGTAACTTTTAACGATGTTATAGATACATACAGAGCATTCGGCAAAATTTTGGGAAAAAGCGAATTAGCTGAAGAAAAAATAAAAAAGCTTATTGAAGGAAAAGAAGAAATAACAAATAAACTTCCGGATAAGGAAACTAAAATTGCTATTTTATATGTAACATCAGGTTCTCTTGCAGTTAAACTTGACAACAGTATCTCTGGAGATGCAGCTAAAATATTAAATCTTAAAAATATTGCTTCCAATCTTCCGCCTGATACAATCGGAAGTCAGACCACACCTTTGGATATTGAATATTTAGTTGAACAAGACCCCGATTATTTACTGGTTACTACAATGATTTCCAGCAATGAGGAAGCTAAAAAGGTTGTGGAAGAACATTTTAATACAAATGATGCTTGGAAATCTGTTAGAGCTGTTCAGGAAAATAAAATTGTCTATCTTCCACAGGAGTATTTCCTGTATAATGCAGGACCGTATTTTAACGAAGGTTTGGAATTTATAGCTAAAAGCATTTATCCTGATATTTACGGAGAAATAAAATAAATGGAAAGTACATTGCAAAAAAATAAAATAGAAGAATTAAAATTCAGAGATACAGCAAAATTTAAGCTTACAGTTATCACTGCTTTGTTAATTATTATGGTTATTGCATTTTTTTTAGGCAATATTATGGGGACTGCCAATATAACTGTAAGTGATGTAATTAATACAATTAAAGGTGATCATACCAGTATGTATGGGAAAATTATTTGGAACATCAGACTTCCGCGTATGATTTTGGCAGGTCTTGTAGGAATTAACTTGGCATTATCAGGCTCTATTTTGCAGGGAGTTATGAAAAACCCTCTGGCTGACCCAGGAATTATAGGTATAAGCAGTGGTGCGGGCCTTTTCGGAATATTTATATTGGTTGTTATGCCGCAGCATCAAAATTTGGTTCCAATATTTGCATTTATGGGAGCTATGCTGGCAGCAGGCATAATCTATTCACTGGCTTGGAAAGGCGGAATTGAACCCACCAGAATTGTATTAGCCGGTGTGGCAGTATCCACTCTTTTCAGTGCAGGAATTTCAGGAACAATGGTTTTTTACAGCGACAGAGTTCATGGGGCATTGACGTTTATGAACGGAAGCCTTTCTTCCAGAAGCTGGGGAGAAGTCAGCGTAATTTTACCATATACAATAATCGGCTTTATTGTTGCTATGTTGTTTTCAAACAAAATGAATATTCTTATTTTGGGAGATGATGTGGCAAGGGGATTAGGACTTAATGTTGAATTAACAAGATTCTTCTTTACTGCTTTAGCTGCACTTTTGGCAGCCAGTGCTGTCAGTGCTGTAGGACTTTTGGGATTTGTAGGTCTTATTGTACCCCATAGCATAAGACTTATTATGGGAAACGATTACAGATATATGTTCCCGGCTACCGCACTTTTAGGGGCAGGACTTGTAATGCTTAGCGATACTTTTGCAAGAACAGTGCTTAGTCCTACTGAAATACCTGTAGGTATAGTTATGGCAGTTTTAGGCGTTCCGTTCTTTCTTTATCTGCTTAGGAGGTAAATAAAATGGATGATACAATTTTACAGGTAAAAAACCTTACTGTGGCTTTTAAAGAATTTACTGTTCTTCAGGATATAAATTTAGATATAAAAAGAGGAAAAATTTACTCTATAATAGGCTGCAACGGCTGCGGAAAAACCACGCTTATAAGGACTATGAGCAGAAATCTCAAACCTAAAAAAGGTGAAATTTTATTAGAAGGAAAAAATATATTTAAGACCAATACCAAGGAAGTTGCCAAAAAAATGGCAATTTTAGGTCAAAGTAATACAGGTATGGGTGATATAACAGTAAGAACATTAGGTTCATATGGAAGATTTGCTCATAAAAAATGGTGGGAATCCGAAGGTGGAAACGACAGAGAGATAGTGGACTGGGCACTTAAAAAAACAGGAGTGGAACATTTACAGAACCGTAAAGTAAATGTCCTTTCCGGAGGGGAAAGACAGAGAGCCTGGCTTGCAATGGCGATAGCTCAAAAGCCTGAAATAATGATACTTGATGAACCGACTACATATTTGGATATAGCACATCAACTGGAAATTATGGAGCTTGTTAAAAAATTAAATGAAGAAGAACATATAACAATAGTAATGGTGCTACATGATATGAATCATGCAGCAAGATATTCCGATGAAATGATTGTTATAGATGGAACTCATGTATTTAATCAGGATAATCCATGGAAGATTCTTGAAAGCGGTGTGCTGGAAGATGTTTTCAATGTTGAAGCTGATATTTTAAAAGATGAAGATACGGGAAAACCGTTTTTCTATGCTCGAAAGGTGATTGAAAAATGAAAATAACAATTATTTCCGTTTCATCTCCTCTTATTGCTTGTTCAATAAAAGCTTATGATGAAATTAATAAAAATGGTGAAATTTTAGACTTAAAGCTATATTATGCAGTAGGAATAATAAGTGGTGAAAAAAGAAAAAAACTTATAGAAGATATTGAAACTGCCGATGCTGTAATTATTGATTTGATGGGAAGTTATCCTGAATATATAGCAGCTGTATATCAGGGACTGCCAAATTGTAAGGGACAGATTATTCCTTATGGAAGCAGCGGCAGAGAATATATGAAACTCGGCGAATTTACCGCTCAAAGCAATGAAAAAAAGCCATCTATGGATAAGATGAAAGCAATGAGCAAAATGTCGGAAATGACAGGAATAACTATGCCGGGAAAAATGCGGGATATGAAAAACTATTCAGCAATCTGTAAGTATTTTCATGTTGCTGATTATGACAATGTATTTAATATGCTTTGCCTTATTTTAAAAGAATACGGAAAAGCAGAAGGGTTACCAGAAATTAATCCGCCGAGAGAAGTGCCGCCTTTTTCATTAACAAATCCACAAAGCAAAACAAGGTATTACAATACGGAAGATTTTATAAAGGATTTTCCTTTTGATGAAAGTAAACCTTTACTTGTATTTTTATATTACGGACATATATATCCAACTGATTACAGTGAGGCAGCAGCTGTAATTCACACAAAATTTCTCCAAAAATTTAATGTAATTCCTGTGGCGATTTCGGGGACTGACAGTTTTAATAATGAGGAAGTTACAGCATTATGTAAAAATACCTATGGAAAAAAACCAAATGTAATTATAAATACAATGTCATTTCGTTTAAGTGCAGGTCCTATGGGCGGAAGTCATGATATTGGGATAAATTTTCTTGAAAATATTGACGCACCTTATTTGCATCCTATTTTTATGAGCAGAAAAAGTCAGCAGGAATGGGAAAATTCCATACAGGGATTTACACCATCAGAAGTAATGATATCAGTCATGCTGCCTGAATTTGACGGTGCTCTAAACATAATACCCATAGGATCTATGGGTGAAAGTGTTTATCACGAAAAATTTGATGTAAAAACAGATAAAATCAAAATTATAGATGAAAGATTGGATAAGCTTATTGCATGTGCAGAAAATTATGCCTCTCTTTCCATTAAATCAAATTCTGAAAAGAAAATAGCCATAATCGGATATAACTATCCACCGGGAGAGGGTAATCTTTTGGGAGGAGCTTTTTTGGATACACTTGTATCTCTTTCCAATATTTTAGCTGTATTAAAAGATAACGGATATGTTACGGAGAATATGACTTCAGAAGAAATTTTAAATGAGTTTCTCAGAAAAAATCTTATAAATTCTGCAAAATATTCTGATGACAGCGATTTTATGATTAAATATTCTTTGAAATCTTATAAGAAAAATTTTGAAAAACAAAAAGAAAAATCTGAA
>JAHHUB010000142.1 GCA_020024175.1 Oscillospiraceae bacterium
TTATTATTTTTGGGGAAATATGTATATTTTTTAAAAAAAGGAGATAAGAATTCATGAAAAAATTATTATGTATATATTTGGTGATTTTGCTGACTTTGTGTGTGTTTCCTATATATTCATATGCTGACGAAACTCTGTATCAGGGTTATTATGAGTTTATAGATGTAAATGGACAAACAAAGGCAGGTATTAGAATAAAAGATGGACAGGAAGATGATGGAAGAGATAGAATTGCATATTGTTATGATGTAAAATATTCCTATCCTACAAAAGAAAATCCAAATCTGTATGAAGGAAAGGACAACAGATGCTGGTATACCAGAATAGATAATTACTTAGATTCCCATGATGACATTACCAATACCTATGGAGAAAAAACAAAACAGAAAATTGCCATGGCTTTATATGCAGGATTTCCAAACAATGCTTTTGGCCATTGGGAAAATTCGGGAATTTCTGAAGATGAAGCCAGATATATGACTCAGCAAATGGTTTGGGACATAACAAATAATTCCTGCAAACCATATAAACCGTCAGAAACTATATCAGCTTCTATGGCAAAATATTACAATGAAATATATGCTGATTGCATTGAAAATTTTGAAGAAGGTAACTATTTTCATCAGGGATATTTCAATATGGAGGGTGAACTCAAAATGGAATACTATCCTGGTGAAAACTGCTGGCGAACAGAACAAATTGAAACATTCGGCGATAAAGGCCATCTTCATTTTACAAATCTGCCATTGGAAATAAGGGTATTTAACTATGAAGATGATACGGATATTACCAATGATGAAATTGAAATAGGAACATCTTTTTATTTTCGCTCCGATACGGAGCCTAAAGAAAATAAAAATATTCACATAAATTATACTTATAACATGGTAAAGTTTTACTTTTATAAATTTACAAAAGGCGGATACAGCATTATTAA
Source organism: Oscillospiraceae bacterium (assembly GCA_020024175.1). Classification (GTDB taxonomy): domain Bacteria; phylum Bacillota; class Clostridia; order Oscillospirales; family Ruminococcaceae; genus JAHHUA01. Next base: position 938 of record JAHHUB010000142.1, read on the forward strand.
AGAAAAACCAATTCAAAATCTTATTAGAATAGAACCTACTCAAAAAGTATTATCAACTGATTTTGAAATTTCACTTGATAATGGAACAGTATCTCAAACAGGACAATCTGATATTACTATTACAGAGGACACCAATCCAGGTTCTGGAGAAAGCGGCTCCATTCCTGATGGCTCTGTTATAGAAACCGAAGAAGATTCAAATATTGTTGATATTATAGAAGATACAAATCCAGGTTCTGGAGAAAGCGGCTCCATTCCTGATGGCTCCATTATAGAAACCGAAGAAGATTCAAATATTGTTGATATTATAGAAGACACAAATCCAGGTTCAGGAGAAAGCGGCTCCATTCCTGATGGCTCCGTTATAGAAACCGAAGAGGATTCAAATATTGTTGATATTATAGAAGACACAAATCCAGGTTCAGGAGAAAGCGGCTCCATTCCTGATGGTTCTGTTATAGAAACCGAAGAGGATTCAAATATTGTTGATATTACAGATGACACAAATCCTTCTTCAAAAGAAAGCAGCTCTATTCCTGATAGTTATGTTACAGAAACCGAAGAAGAGTCCCATATTACTGATAAAACAGCAGAAACTGATTCAGAAAAAACTGACTCTGATACTGATAACACTGTAACAGAAGAAGATACAAATGATACATTGCATGAAATTCCCAAAACAGGAGATAACAGTGAGCCTCTGCTATATATTATTTTAATGCTGGGTTCAGGTCTTAGTATATTTGCTGTGCTTATATGGAAAAACTCATACAAATAATGAAATTTACGAAAAAATTAAGGTATCTTCTGCTTACTGTTTTTGTTGTTATTTTTATGACATCACTATTCAGTTTACTTAATTACTTCTGCAATAGCTATTCTGAAAATAAAATGTTTACAACACTTAGAGAGGAAGTAAATAAATCCAAAAATGAAAAAATAACTGACATTAAAAGTGTAACTTTATTTCCGAAAATACTCACAAAAGAATTTTTTCAGGAGTCATCAATCATACAAGAAAAATATATGTCTTTATATGAGCAAAACTCTGATTTAGCAGGATGGATTAAAATTAATGATACTTCTATTGACTACCCTGTTATGTTTACCCCAAATAATCCCCAATTTTATTTAAGAAGAGCTTTTGATAAAAGCAATACTTTGAGCGGAACACCTTTTATAGGAAAAGGCTGCACTATTAAACCTATAAGTGATAACATAATTATTTATGGGCATAACATGAAAAACAACACTATGTTTTCTGATTTATTAAAATATAAAGACGAAAAATATTGTAATGAACACAGTAAGGTGCAATTTGATACAATATTTGCTCAGGGAAACTATGAAATCATATGGGCATTTTATACAGATGTTTCCAATGACAATAATCACTTTATGTTTTACAAATATCAAGATTTAAGCGGGATAAAAAGAAAAGAATTTACTGACAAATGTCAAGAATTAAGTATTTATAAAAAAACTCAGAAATTAAATGGCGATGAGCGGTTTCTTACACTGGTAACCTGCAGCTATCATTCCAAAAACGGCCGATTTGTAGTCATTGCAAAAAATATTGATATGTAGCCAAAAATACCACCTGTTATTGTACCTTAATAGGCTCAACAATAACAGGTGATATTTTTATTTTATCTTTTATTATCTAACAAAAAAGAGCACAATCATCAAAAATACAGTTTACAGATAATGAACCTGATGCAAACATGGTGCGGCGACGGTCTTCGGGGTCTTTTTCTCTGGCAGCCTTATCACAGTTACGGTAATTCCAACATCTTATAAAACGGCATTTGTCAGCTTTTACTCTGCCATTACAGATAAATGCGGATTTAGTTCGTTCATAGGCATTTTGTCCTCCACAGTCATCAAATACACAGTTATCCAAAATCACTCCATCGGATATTTTTTCATCCATACATAAAATAACTTGTCCCTCACTGGTCCAGTGAGCATCGGAAGAATGGTATTTTCTAATACAGTTTAAAAACTGAGTGTGAGAAATTTCAAGACTGTTTACATTTTTATATTTTATTGCATAGGTGCTGAAATTTTCAAATTTGCAGTTTTCTATGACAACTTTTTCGCAGTTTTCAAAGATAATTGAATTATTTAATCCCCCTGTGAATACACAGTTTTCCAATATAACTTTCTCACGATTTTTAAATCCCAGTCCGAATTCATCTAAATTAATTTTTATTCCGACTATTTTAACACAGGGTGTTAAACTGCTTTGTGCTTTTGACAAATCACGGATTGTGGTTTCCGAATTGGAAACAGGACAATATAATGTGATTTTTTCGCCTTCAAATAAAAAGCTTTTCATGGCAAATTCCATATATTCCGCAAATATATCATTAGTTAAATTTACTGCTAAAGGAGATTTATTTATTTCTGCATCGGCAAATTTAGCTTTGCTCATTTCCAAAATTGCCGCAGCATTTTCCGCAAGATAGGAAAGTTCTTCTTTTTTTATACCAAGTTCATCACAGAAATATGCCAAAAGTTTTATTTGGTCGTGTACTTTTTCTTCCATGCAAACTAAGATAAGTCCATCAAATATAAATCTGTATTTTAAATCGGAAGTTTTACATTGTTTTATAAAATTAACAAATTCCTCTATTTTAAAATCCCACTGCATTTCAATAAAATCCAATATTTTAACATTGTTTTTTACACCCACAGCCAATCTTTTGTAAAGCTGTTTTTGATTTTCCGAAATTTCGGAATTTTGCTGTAAAAGCAAAGCCAGCATTTTAAAATAATATATTTTAAAATCTTCATCGGCATAGTTTAGGTATTTATTTCCGATAGGATAAATATTGGGTTTATTATTTTCAAGATAACTGTAAAGTTTACTCATATTTTCCTTTTTCATCTTAGTCCTCCCTATTTATATTTTCTATAATATTCATATGTTCATCAGTGGTTTTAAAAACATCATTTATATGTATTTGCTCTAAATTTGGTTCACATTTTTTTGATATGGTTTTTTGAAGTTCATCTTTATACTCATTTCCCGCAGGTGTTTTATTTATGGCAGGATTTATATCTTTAAAAATATCCTGGAGCATATCCATCATTGCTTTATCTGATTTTACTCCCTTACCATTTTCATAAGAGGAGATTATATCAACAGGATCAGAGTTTTTGTTTCTGATTTTATCTATTTCATCAATATCAGGCATTTCTATTCCCACTTTATCGGATATTATTTTTATTTCGGTAAAAAATTCAACTTCTGCTTCTTTTATTTTTCGGCTCATTGACTTTATTTCACCTAATTTTTTCTGAACCTGTTGGGAAAATTCATGCAAAGGCTGTATTATTAAGGCATTATTTCTGTCGCTGCCCAGTTTTATAAATGCAGCATTCAGCTTTATAAGTTGGCTGCTGATTTCTGAGGCTTTATTTTCATAAAAATCAATATATTCACTGAAAAAACTTTTGAAATTTACTGCAAAACCATATCTGTTTATTTCACTTAATTTCTTTTCCATATGATGTTTTATTTTTTCCATATCTTTTTTTATATATTGTTTTTTGAAAGGGTCGGAAATTTCCTCAGGTTTATCTGAAAAACTGTAAATTCCCATATATTTAATTTCGTTTTCATCCAAAGATATTCTGATTGTTTCCTTGAGGTT
>JAHHUB010000143.1 GCA_020024175.1 Oscillospiraceae bacterium
GTGTTAACCTCAACACCCAAAGCCTTTAAATTGTCAACTTCGTGCTGAACGATAGTTTTTGGAAGACGGAATTCAGGAATACCATAAACCAAAACACCGCCTGCAAGGTGAAGTGCTTCAAATACTGTTACAGAGTAGCCCAGTTTAGCCAAGTCGCCGGCAGCTGTAAGTCCGGAAGGACCTGCACCTACAATAGCAACTTTATGACCGTTTGGCTCAGGTTTTACAGGTGCATCTGTGCAGGTAGCATTGTGGTAGTCAGCAACAAATCTTTCAAGTCTGCCGATTGCAACAGGTTCGCCTTTAATGCCTCTTACACATTTGCCTTCGCATTGAGATTCCTGTGGGCATACACGTCCGCAAACAGCCGGCAGAGAGCTTGATTTGTTAATAATTTCGTAGGCACCTTCAAAATCTTCTTCGGCAACCTTGGAAATAAATGAAGGAATGTCGATGGATACAGGGCAGTTACCTACACATGGTTTATGTTTACAGTTTAGGCAGCGTCTGGCTTCTTCTACTGCTTGTTCTTTTGTATAGCCAAGAGCAACTTCCTTAAAGTTTTTATTTCTTACGTTAGGGTCTTGTTCAGGCATTGGGCATTTAGTCATGCTCATATTTCTTTCAATAGCCATTGTTATTTTACCTCCTGCTTGAAAAGATTGCAGTGTTCTTCTCTTTCATTGCCTTCAAATTGCTTGTAAATTGATCCACGGCTCATAGCTTCATCAAAGTCTACCAGATGTCCGTCAAATTCAGGACCGTCAACACAGGCAAACTTTGTTTCACCGCCGACTGTCAAACGGCAGCCACCGCACATTCCTGTGCCGTCTACCATAATTGGGTTCATACTTACTATAGTTTTAATGTTGTATTTTTTAGTTACCTGGCAAACGAATTTCATCATGATAAGTGGACCGATTGTGATAACTTCATCATATTCGTTTCCTTCATTGATAAGCTTTTCCAAAGCAGCTGTTACAAGGCCTTTTTCACCATAGCTGCCGTCATCTGTCATCATAACCATTTTGTCGCTTACAGATTCAAAATCTTTTTCCAAGATAACAAGGTCTTTGTTTCTGAAACCTACCACGGAATGAACTTCAGTGCCAAGTTCGTGGAGTTTTTTAGCAACAGGGAATGCAATAGCACAACCAACACCGCCGCCTACAACGCAAACTTTCTTGAGACCTTCAAGTTTGCTTGCTCTTCCGAGAGGTCCTACCAAGTCATTGAGGGATTCGCCTTCATTGAGGGAGGAAATTTCTTCTGTGCCTCTGCCTACGATTTGAAATATAATGGAAACTGTTCCGTTTTCTCTGTCATAATCCGCAACAGTCAAAGGAATACGCTCACTGTCATCAAAAGCTCTGATGATGAGGAACTGACCGGGCTGTGCTTTTTTAGCAATAAGAGGAGCTTCTATATCCATTCTTACTACTGTTGGATTTAGATATTCTTTTTTTACGATTTTGTACATATAATCCGTTCTCCTTTCAGAATAAAAATACCTATCAAATACATTTTACATTTATAGTTGACGGCTGTCAAGATATTTATGTAATATTACCTTAATAATCTTATTTTTTTATGCATTTCCACATAAAAGCCTTAAATACATGAACAAAAATAGTAAATTATAAAAGCTATTGAATTGTGAATTAATTTTATAATTTGTGAATGGGAATTTAATAATTGCAAAATGAATTGATTTTTTTTTACAAAAGATTTAGAATGAATATAAATACCTAAAATCAGAAAAAGGGGTAATGTGTTTTGGATAATCAAGATTCCGGCAATTTTATGAAAAGCTTGTCAAGATTTATTGTAGATAAAAGAAAAGCTTTTTATCTAATATTTACAATAGCAGTAATTTTTTCTGTAAAATCTATTGACAAAGTAAAAATTAACAATGATATCACTGCTTATCTTCCCGAAGAAACCGAAACAAGACAAGGTGTTGATATTATGGCTGAGGAGTTTGATACTTTTGCCTCAGCTCAAATTATGATAAGCAATATCTCCTATGAACAGGCAAAACAATTCAGTGATGATTTTGCCGAAATTGATGGGGTTTTGCAAATTACATTTGACAATACCGAAGATTGTTACAAGGATTCGTCAGCAATGATATCCATAATGTTTAAGGGGACATCTAATGATGAGCTTGTAAATGAAGCTATGGATAAAATTAATGAAATGCTTGAGGGCTATGATACATATATATTATCAGATGTAGGATTTGACCAAGCTGCAGTTTTGGCTCAGGAAATGCAGACAATACTACTTATAGCAGCTGTAGTTATAGCGGCGGTACTACTTTTTACCTCAAAGAGTTATTTGGAAATAGTGGTATTTCTTATAGTATTCTGTGTTTCAGCTATACTAAATATGGGTACAAACTTTATTTTCGGAGAAATTTCCTTTATCACAAATTCCATAGCTGTTGTTTTGCAGTTGGCTCTTGCTATTGACTATGCTATTATTTTTTGCCACAGATATATGGAAGAAAGAGAAAAAATGCCAGCTTATGATGCTGTTGTGGAATCTCTTTCCAAAGCTATTGTGGAAATTTCCTCATCCAGTCTTACTACAATATCAGGACTTATTGCTCTTATGATGATGCAGCTCAAAATAGGTTTTGATATGGGTATTGTCCTTACTAAAGGTATACTTTGCAGTCTTTTGACAGTATTTTTGCTTATGCCCGGACTGCTTGTTCTGTTCAGTAAAGGTATGGATAAAACAAGACACAGAAACTTTGTACCTAAAATTACTTTATGGGGTAAATTTGTAGTGTCAACAAAATATGTTTTACCTCCGATATTTGCGGTGGTTTTGGTTTGTGCTACAATTTTCTCAAATAAATGTGATTTTGTATTTTCAGTTAATAATATTGATACGGATAATCCCAATATTCCACGTATTGCTCAGGACAAAATTCAGTCTGTTTTCGGACAGAACAATATGATAGCTATGCTTGTTCCAAAAGAGGACTATGAAAAACAAAAGCGTCTTATAAAAGATATGTTGGATCTTCCTGAAATAAAATCAGCTATGGCTCTTTCCAACATAAAAATAGATGATACCCACTATGTAACTGATAGACTTACACCAAGACAATTTTCCGAATTGGCAGGCATAGATATAGAATTGGCCAGACTTTTGTATCAGGCATATGGTGTCAGTAACAAAGAATATGGAGTTATGTTCCAAAATGTAGATGAATATTCTGCACCTCTTATAAAAGTTTTTCTTTTCCTTTTGGAGCAAAAAGAAAAGGGTATAGTGAGCTTTAATGAAGAACAGGAAGAAATGTTGGGTGGAATGTATGATCAACTGAAATACGGACTTGCACAACTGGAAGGCGATAAATATGCCCGTTTGGTATTTATGGCGGATATAGTGGAGGAAGGACAGGCAACTTACGATTTGATAGAACGAATGAGGGATATAGCTCAGCCCTATTATGATGAACCGGTTATAATGATAGGAAATTCTACCAGTGCTAAGGATTTGAGTGAATCTTTCGCTATGGATAATATTAAAATCAGTGTTTTGACATTGCTTTTTGTTATGATTATTCTGCTGTTTACATTTAAATCCGTGGGACTTCCGATTATGTTGGTTACAACTATTCAAGGAAGTATTTTCATTAACTTCTCATTCCCATATATTATGGGAACTAACCTTTACTTTTTGGGTTACTTGATAGTAAGTGCAATTCAAATGGGTGCTACCATTGACTATGCTATTGTAATAACCAACAGATACCAAGAACTTAAAAAGCAGATGAACAAAGCAGATGCAGTTATTGAAACTCTTAACCAGGCATTTCCAACAGTATTTACATCAGGAACAATTATGACTGTGGCAGGTTTACTTATAGGTAAACTTTCCACAGACCCAACCATTGGTTCCTTAGGTAAAGTTTTGGGCAGAGGTACATTTATATCCATAATTTTGGTTATGACTGTTCTTCCTCAGATACTCTATTTGGGAGATACCATTATTGAAAAGACTGCAATTACACTCAGCAAGAGCAAGAATAAGCAGTTTATAAAAGATATTGTTGTGGTTGACGGCAGAATTAAAGGTAAAGTCAGTGGGTACTTGGATGGTGATTTCAAGGGTGTTATCACAGGAGATATTGATGCCCAGCTTGAAACAAAAAATAAAAACCAAAAATCCGATAATGAAAAGCAAGATGACAGTAATGATGAAACAGAAGAAAAAAATACGGAAGGAGCGGAAGAACAAAATGAAGAACAAACTGAGAAATAGTATTACTTCCGTTCTTTTGGCGGTTATATTGCTGATGAATATAGCTGTTTCATTTGGAGTGGGCGAAAAAAACAACAATATAACCATAAATACAGAAAGAGATTTTTTGAAATTTGCCGAAAATTGTGTCAGTGATTCCTACAGTAAAGGAAAGACTTTTGAATTAACTGCTGATTTGGATTTTACCGACAAAATATTTAAACAGGTTCCTATTTTCAGTGGTGAGTTTATAGGTAACAGCCACATCATAAAGGGAATTAAACTGGAGGAAAAAGGCTCCAACCAAGGTGTATT
>JAHHUB010000144.1 GCA_020024175.1 Oscillospiraceae bacterium
ATTCTGATTGGAATATTTTTTTGTCGGCAAATTTTGGCTACAGCTTCTACACGGTCTTCTGTGCCTATGTTTCCGGGATTAATTCTGATTTTGTCTATACCTGCCTCTGCTGCAGCTAAAGCGATTTTGTAGTCAAAGTGAATATCTCCCACCAAAGGTATGCTGATTTTTGATTTTATAGCTTCTATTAATTTTATGCTTTCCAATGTAGGCAAAGCCACTCTTAAAATCTGACAGCCTGCTTTTTCGGTTTTGATGGCCTGTTTTACATTGCCTTCTATATCTTCGGCTGGAACATTCAGCATGGTTTGAACAGCGATTTCATTGCCGCCGCCGATTCTTACTCTGCCTATATTAATTTCTTTGGTAAGTTTTTTCATCAAAACATCCCCTTAAATATTTTTACTACATCGTTGACTGTCACAAATACCATAAGTGCCAGCAAAAGCACCATTCCTGCTGTATGAACATATGCTTCATACTTTTGCGGAACAGGTTTTCCCCTGATAATTTCCAAAATAATAAATACGATTCTTCCACCATCCAAAGCAGGAATAGGCAAAAGATTAAACACACCTAAATTAATGGTGATAAATGCCACCATTAAAAGCAGTTGATCAATTCCCATACTGGAGGCTTCACTGATTGCACTTGCCACTCCCACAGGACCGGAAAGCTGATTAAACCCAAATCTTCCTGTCAGCAAATCAAAAAGGGAAAGCCAAACCTGTTTAGCCATGGTAACTGCCCAGTTAAAAGAGTATGTTATTGTATTTAAAAATGTAAGTTTTTCGCCATATACTTTAAAATCTAAATGTATGGCTTTTACCCCATTGCCTAAATCATCCATTTCAAATTGTATGTCTGGGAGTTTAACTTTTTTGCCGTTTCTCTCCACTTCAATATCAATAATTCCGTCTTTGCTTCTGAGAAATTCAAATGTAACATCATTGGGTGTTCTTACTTTGGAACCGTTTACTGATAAAATTTTATCATTAACCTGCAAATATTTTGAGCTGACTGCATTATTGTCAAATCTCGATATTATAGTGGTCCCCACTCCACCACTCATAATTGTTAAAGTTACCATTATGATATATCCTAAAATCAAATTCATAACAGCTCCTGCCACAACTATGCCCAGTCTTTGCCACGGATTTTTTTTGCATAAAGAATTTTCATCAGCACTTTCTTCATCTTCGCCTTCCATAGCAACATATCCGCCGATGGGGAAAAGTCTGAGTGCGTATAGAGTATCTCCTTTTTGTTTACTCCAAAGTTTAGGTCCCATTCCAAGAGCAAACTCATTTACTTTAACTTTGAAAAGTTTTGCCATGGTAAAATGTCCCAGTTCATGAAAAAATATCAGAAACCCAAATATAAGTATAGCATAAATAATTGTTTTTATAATAATCTCTCCTGTCTGATTCCGAAAATCTATTTTCGGTTAAGTAAAAATTCTTCAGTTATTATTCTTGCCCTTTTATCTGTATTAATTACATCTTCCAGAGTAAAATTCTCTTTTTCAAATTCATTTTGATTAAGTATATGCTCTGCAGCTCGGCTTATGTCGTTAAATCCGATTTTTCCTCCAAGAAACAATTCCACAGCTTTTTCATTGGCTCCGTTTATTGCACATGGATAAAGTCCCTTCTTTTTTACAGCTTCTATTCCATATTTTAAACATCTGAAACTTTCACTGTCAGGCTTATAAAATGTAAGTTTGCCTATATCTGTAAGACTGAGTTTTTTTACATCACACTCAAACCTGTCAGGATAGGTCAATGCATATTGTATAGGTATTTTCATATCGGGACAGCCCATTTGAGCTATCACACTGCCGTCTTCATATTCAACTGCCGAATGAATTATACTTTCACGGTGAACCACTACTTCAATTTGCTCCGGATTTAAATCAAAAAGCCACATTGCCTCAATAAATTCAAAAGCTTTATTCATAAGTGTAGCACTGTCTATAGTAATTTTAGATCCCATATCCCAGTTAGGATGTTTTAGTGCATCTGCTGCTGTCATTTTTTCCAGTTCTTTGTAGGTTTTTCCAAAAAAAGGTCCCCCTGATGCTGTCAGTATTATTTTTGCGATTTTATTTTTTCCTGACCCCTGCAAACATTGAAAAATAGCTGAATGTTCACTGTCAACAGGATAAATTTTAACTTTATGTTTTTTAGCTGCCTCAGTAACAATTTTTCCGCCTGTAACCAATGTTTCTTTGTTGGCAAGAGCTATGTCATGACCTGTTTCAATGGCTTTCATGGTAGGTATAAGCCCCGCTATTCCCACAAGTGAATTTAAAACAATATCACAGGGCAGTTCAGCCGCTCTCTCAATGCCTTCCTCGCCTTCCCACACCTTAACATCTGTATCTTTTAAATTTTCACGGAGTTTTTTTGCTTTATCAATATCTTTGCATACCACAAAGCGAGGAAGAAACTCCCTCGCCTGCTTTTCCAAAAGTTCAAAATTCCTGTTAGCTGTCAAAGCTATGGGTTTAAAATTCATCTTGCGGCATACTTCCAAAGTCTGTGTACCTATGGAACCTGTGCTGCCCAATATCACAATTTTTTTATTCATATGCTTAACTCCTAATCATATGCCGTTTACGCTACCAGAGGGCAAAATTTTGAAATTATATAAACTGCGGGCAATACCAGTAAAACACTGTCAAATCTGTCCACAATTCCCCCATGTCCCGGCATAATATTTCCAAAATCTTTTATTCCATGCTGTCTTTTAATAACTGATGCTGCCAAATCTCCAACCATACTTATGATAGACAAAATCGGTGAGAAGATTAATATGTAAATATAATTCACCTTAACTGTCTGGCCAAAATATCCCGCCAAACTTTGCAGACCCCAACATATAAGCATTAAGCTGATAATGCTTACAACTATACCACCCACAGCTCCTTCCACGGTTTTTTTGGGACTTATTTCCGGGCAAAGCTTATGTTTTCCGAAATTAACACCAATAAAATATGCTCCGGTATCTGTTAGCCATGCTGCTGCCAAAGAAATCATAACATAGGAAAGCCCTACAAAAAGACTGTTTTTATCTCTGAAATGTACAAGCATGGTATAGGTCAGCGGAATTATAAATGCAAAAAAGAAATCCGATGTCATCTGTTCAAATCTCATAGTTTTGTGATATTTTATAAGAACTATAAGCTGTGTCAATATTATTATATATGCACATAAAGGCAAAAATTGCTTAAATGCAGGTATGGGAAAAAAAGGTATCAACAAAGCTACTATAATTGAGAACACTTCAGGTATTTTATCTCTGTTGGGATTGGTAGCTTTTAAAAGTTCATAAACAGAAAGTCCCGAAATAATTGAAACCGCAATATTTAAAACTATGGTATCAAAGAAAGAAAGTACAACAGCAAGAACCACAAGTCCCACTATAGCTGTAATAATTCTGGTTTTCATACTATATTCCCCCATATCTTCTGTTTCTTTCAGAATAAATTTTTACTGCGTCCAAAAGGCATTTTTTGTCAAAATCAGGCCATAGTACATCAGTAAATACCATTTCCGCATAAGCATTTTGCCACAAAAGAAAATTTGATATTCTTTTTTCTCCACCCGGTCTTATAAGCAAATCGGGATCCGGCATACCACTTGTATATATGTAATTTGAAATTGTTTTCTCATTTATATCTTCAGGAGAAATTTCTCCTTCTTTTATTTTTTCGCCGATTTTCTTAACTGCATGGACAAGTTCATCCCGTCCACCATAGTTTAAAGCAATATTTACAGTAAAATCAGTGAATTTTGAAGTTTTTTCTTCACATTCCAAAATCAGTGATTTTAAATCATTATTTAACGGAGTTATATCCCCAATAAAGTTAATTTTCCCCTCTTCTTTTACATTTTCTTTGATGTCAAGAAGGTAATTTCTCAGTAAATTCATTATTTCATCCACTTCTTTTTGTGGTCTTTTCCAATTTTCAGTGGAAAAAGCGTAAACAGTCAAGTATTCCACACCCAGTTCTTTGCAGTTTCTGGCAATTTCGGTAAAAACTTTTGCTCCTTTTTTATGACCCATTGTTCTGGGCAATGTTCTTTTCTTAGCCCATCTGCCATTTCCATCCATTATAATCGCTATGTGGCGAGGTATTATCAAATCAGAATTTTCAGCCATTGTTTACCTCCGTATCATTACAGATTAACTTCCGCCGAAATATTCCGACGGAAGTTAATCTGATATTTTAATAATGCTAGATTTCCATTATTTCTTTTTCCTTATCAGCAGAAAGTACATCTATTTCTTTGCAGTATTTATCTGTAAGGTCCTGAATATCTTTTTCCAAAGCCTTTTGATCATCTTCAGTAATTTCATTGTTCTTTTTGGCAGCTTTAATCTTGTCATTAGCGTCCCGTCTGCAGTTTCTTACAGCAATTTTAGCTTCTTCAGCATACTTTGAAATATCCTTGCAAAGTTCTTTTCTTCTTTCATTTGTCATAGGTGGGAAAGCAAGGCGGATTACACTGCCATCATTATTTGGGTTAA
>JAHHUB010000145.1 GCA_020024175.1 Oscillospiraceae bacterium
GTTTTACACTGAAAGAAGTGATGCCGTCAAAAGCAAATGACAGCATTTTTTTAAGAGGATATTTAGATTCCCCGGCAAATCTCTCATTGCGTTCATAAGTAACTATGGAACTGTTAAAACCTATCAGAGGAATTACCCCACGCAAAAACAGGTTTACTTCTTTATATTCGGAAAGGGATTCCAAAGCACGGCGGCTCATAAGTCTATAGTCAGCATGGTTGTTTACAATATCCACCCCTAAAATCTGCATGAATTTATAAAATCCCTCAGCAGATGTGCGTTTAAAAAAGGTGTCGGTTTTGCGGCTGCTTCTGACACCGTAAACTATATCATTGCCTTTCAGGTATTCGTCCACCATTTTTTCAATGGCATTTACATCGTCCTGCAAATCTGCATCCAGTGAGATAGCCATATCACAATGCTCTTTTGCATACATAAGTCCTGCTAAAAGAGCATTTTGGTGGCCTTTGTTTCGGGAAAGCTTTATTCCACCAAAGAGTTTATCCTTTTCATGAAGTTTGGATATAATTTCCCATGTTTTATCCTTACTGCCGTCATTTACCATAATAACACGGCTTTCGGAGGAAATTTTTTCCGAGGAAATCATATTTTCCATAATGACTTTAAGCCTATTTGAAGTTTCAGTCAAAACTGCTTCTTCATTATAACAGGGTATCACTAAATATAAAATATTCATTTTAATTTTCATCCCCTTTGTTAGTGTGAGAATTTTGATGTTCAGTATTTTGAGGAAGTTTTATTTGTGTGTTTGCCTTTATATTTTTAATTATTTGTTTATGTTTGGATTTTTTTATTATTTTAAAAGCATATACATAAATTATGGCTGTCAAAATTCCGATTATGCTTACAATAGCACCTAATTTAATTCCCTTAGGCATAAAGTTAAATCTTATTTCACATTCTCCTTTAGGAATTTCCACTGCCATAAATCCAAGATTTGCTTTTATAATATCAGTTGGTTTTCCGTTTACATAGGCTGTCCATCCTTCTTCATAAGGTACGCTGAAAAACATAAGTGTGGGTTTTTCCAAGTTAGCTTTTGCAGTAAAGCCTTTGTTATCTTTATGGAAGTAGTAAGCAGACTGAGCTTTTCTGTTTTCTACATCTGTTTCAAATTCATCTTCAGTGTTGTGAGCCTGATATGAATTATCAAGTTTATCCATAATATGAGAGTATTTTTCAATGATTTCTTCATCTTCCACTACCATAGCACCTAAAATGGCATTTGAGCGGTCATTTTTGGGAATTTCCATAAGCTGTTCACGGGTCATAAGAGTGTCATATCCAAATCCCATAGGAAGATAGTAATTGTTTTTATAAATGTTAAATCCATATTGTTCATCAAAATATTCAAATCCATACATACTTGATTCTTCATTATCCTTGCTTTGAGGTACATAGTAATATTTTACCGAAAGCAGAGAACGAAGAGGATAATACTTGATTTCGGGTTTTGATGAAACATCTCTTTTTACACCTACATTGGGGTAAAAATCCATAACAGATACAGGTATTATAGAATGGAAAGCCTGAATATTGGGGATATTCCAGTACATACCTAAATTATCCATACTCTTATAAATATCTGTGCGGAAAAATTCATCAGTATTTTTATGAGTTATAAGATTATCCCTGCCTGCTATGGCAGTATTTCTTATCCATTCGGTATTATCAGAGTAGCATTTTCCCAATCCTATATAAATCCACGAAAAAATCACAGATATGGCAGAAACAGAAACAAGAAGTAATGTTCTGAAATATTTGCTGTCCCGAAGCTGTTTAAACAGAATATATGTTACAGCAAGACAGAGAAAAGCGATGATTATATATCCCCAAAACCTTTCTGGGTATTTGCTAAGACCGATTTTGTATTCGTCATCCACTTTATTTGGAGTGAGTCCTATTGCCACAGTAAATAAAAGTGTAAACCCGAAAGTCCACCGTAAACCTCGGTTCATATCCACATTTCGTCTTTCAAAAGCCAAAGCACTGGCAAGACACATCATAAGTATGGGCATATAGTACCATCTTGCATAGTAGGAGTCATTAAACAAAACAAAGGCACTGTTAAATCCCGGAATTATTGCAAAAATAAGAGAGGTAATCAGGATTTTTTTGAGCCAGTCTTTTTTTGCAGACAGTACATAGGAGATAACACCTGTCATGGAAACCAGTGGCAGCCACAATGTCATAGAGGACCATTTTGCCTTGTGTTCAGGGAAGAAGTTTGGCTGTGAAGGCAAATCGGGAGGGAAGAACATACTTTGAATAATAGCGGGCAGTCTTTGGTCAGCCCAATAAATCCAAAAATTCCAACCTGACAGAATATTGTCAGCAGTAGTTCTGGGATTATTGGCAATAGCCATAATTGAGGGCAGCAATACCACCATAGCTATGGCAAGACCTACTACAGATTCAAAAGCAATATTGAAGAATTTTTTAAAAGTCATTTTCCACTGAACAGAGGTCATTCTCACAAATACATATATTATGACAAATACCACTTCACCAATGAAAAACCAGTAATTTACAATGCAGTTTAATGCTACAGCACATATAAATAAACCTTTTCTGTTTCGGACAACCAGTTCTTCCACAGCTATTAAAAGCAGGGGAAAGAATATAACAGCTTCATGGAAGTGATTGAAAAAGGTGTTGTATATGAGAAATCCTGAAAATGCATAAAGCATTGAGCCGATTTGAGCATAAAATTTATTTTTGGTAAACTGTTCAATATATAAATATGACGTCAAAGCTGCACAGGCGGTTTTAAGTGCCAAAAGAGGTGCTATCATATATGGAACCCATGAACCGGGGAAAGGAAGTGTGAGCCAAAAAAACGGACTGAATAACAGATAAAAGCTGTAGGATCCTATAAAATTTACACCTAAATCTGTATTCCAATTCCATAGTACATCACCACTTCTGACAGCATCATGGGCTAAACGGTAAAAAGGGATTTGCTGTACATTAAAATCTCCTAAAAAAAAGAAATATCCCTTATCATAGATTACAAATGGCAAATAGATTATCAAAGATAAAACAAGTGTAAGCAAAAAAGTCTTGCCTGCAAGGCTTTTTTTATTTTGTTCATTAATCAAAATAATTACTCCTTTATATTAAATTGTTCTTACAAAATTGGGTGATATGTTCTTTTATCATACTTTCGGTGAGTGGTTCAATTTCATCACTGCTTTCCACAGGGGACACATAGTATCGCTGAAAAATTATATAAAGTGATGAGTAAAATTCCAAAGCCAACACAGCAGGGGACTGATTTTTCATAATTCCCCTGTTTATAAGCTGATAAAAAAGAGTCATTATATAACTTAAAATATCATCAAAAAATATTTTGCTGATTTTTTCACTGCATTTTTTATTTTTAATTCTTTCGGTGTTTAAAATATTCCAAAATTTAGCAGTGTATTTATCTCTGAAAAGCTGCATAAAAAGTTTGCTGGCAACATCATCATAGGCACTGACTTTAGTAAAGTCATTTTGTAAAACCTCAGAAAAAATATTTTTTGTGATTTTTTCGCATCTTTCCGATTGTTCATCTATTATACTGTCCAAAATATTTTTCTTGCTGCTGAAATGGTTATAAACCGAACTTTCTTTAATTCCCACAGCAGTAGCAATATCTCTTACAGATACACCATCAAAACCTTTTTTTGAAAATAAATTTAATGATGTGGAAGCTATTTTTTCTTTTGTATTCAAAACTTTAGCCATAAAAATCCCCCTTAATAATTCATACAATATATTATACCTAACAAATGTTAGTAAGTCAATATTTTATAATTTTTGTAATTAATATTTTAACAGGTATTCTGATGTTAAATGTGTACAAATATGATGTATTAATATAGGGCATATAGTAGAAATTACATAAATTGTTCATAAATTCTTAAAATCTATTGACTATTCCTAAAAATTGTAGTAGCATATAACTATGATATTTTAGTATAAAAGTGAAAAAATACTAAAATATCATATGAAGCCTTTGAGACAGTTATATTAAAAAGGAGTGTATCAGTTTGAGTATTAAGATGAAAGTAATCGAACAAATTTGTGAATCAGAAGAAAGAAGTGTAATGATGTATGGTTTATCATGTATGGACACGGAAACAAAAGAAAAAGCGGTTTACAATTCTCTGACATCGGATAAAAAATCCATTGATTGTTTAATGAAAAACTGTATTAACGGCGAAGTGTCATTTATATCTTTACATGATATAATCTACGATTTTATCGTGGAGAAATATTAAAAATAGTCCGAGAATCCCAATGTTTCTCGGACTTTAATTTTGATGTGTGTACTGTAAATTTAGTGTGGCATATTGTATTGGCTGTATTTTTCGGGCGGATATTTGATAGCAGAAACAAAGTAATTATCTTTTGCTTTACGCAATTCATAAACCATGTATTTATCAGGTACTGACTGTTTTTTGTCTTTAAGAACATTTACAGTTAAGTTGTCATATGGAGGGATATAAGCCACTACCAGAGAAAC
>JAHHUB010000146.1 GCA_020024175.1 Oscillospiraceae bacterium
ATATGAATATTTTGATTGATGACAATTCAAAAACTTCCAAAGAAAAACAAATTGAAGCAATTCCTGAAAAGAATGAACTTACAGAAGAACCTGTTGATGAAGATCCGGGAATGCCGAGAGAGGTTTTTGATGCCAAAGATATTAAAATTACCTTTGACGATAATTTTGAATCAAAAGATGAAGAAAAAAAATCCGACGAATAATAAATACCCATTAAACACAACCGCTCGCTGGATTAAAACAGCAGCGGTTGCGGTTTTATAACGCTGAAGTAAGAAAATAAGGAGTGGACTAAATGGCTGAAATAAAAATATTAAAACCTTCATTTTATGATGACTTTGTATGTAAGGCAAATAAATGCAGAAATACCTGTTGCCAGGGATGGTTTATTGCTTTAAATAAAAGAGATTACTGTAAGATGAAAAATGCTGTGAGAGGTACTAAACTGGAAAAAAGTTTTTCAAATACAGCAAGAAGAATAAAGAGTAAATTAGGTTATGCGGAGTTAATTACAAATGGTGAAAACAAAGCTTGCAAATATCTTACAGAAGAAGGTTTATGCGATTTTTATCTGACTTGTGGGGGAAGTAGTATGCCAGATATTTGCAAAATCTACCCGCGTAAAATGCTTTATAATAACAATGTATTTTATAAAATACTATCTCCAACTTGTGAAGCAGTAATGGAGTATGCATTAAGTTTAAAAAATGGAATTGATTTTGATATGGATTATGCACCGCATACTGCACAAATTTACAGTGAAGATCATGCTATGTACAATCTTTTAGTTGGTATACATAAACATTTGGATTTTTTTACATTACTAAATTTATTTGTTGATATAATGCAAAACAGAACTTGCTCTATTGAGGAAAGACTTATTTTGCTCGCTTTGGCGTTTAACAGTTTGCCAAACAAACAAGAGGATGAATTTGACTATACTGCATGGGCAAATAAATACAGTATTTTTTCAACAGAATATGCCAAAGATTCTCTAGGTGAAATTAAAGGTGATGAAGCAAAATTTGTACTTAACATTTTAAATATGTTTGATATGTGGACTTTATTTACCAATACAGATAAAGAATATATCTCGGATATAAAAAATTTTTTGGAATATGAAAAAATATCAGAGAATATGACACAATCAAATTTCTTTAATCTGGAAAAATACCAAAAGGCAAAAGAAAAATTTAATGAAGCTTTTAAAGATAAACAGTATGTTTGGGAAAATTACCTTATTCTTGCCTTTTTAGATATAGTTGATAATAAAACAGATAATTTGATTGATGCGGTAAGTGTGCTGATATATACTTTTGCTATTGCAAAACTATATTTAATTGTTCACTGCGATGAACTCAATTCAAATGAAAAAATAATTGACCTAATTTCGTTTGTATCCCGTTCAACACTACATTCAAGTTTTGCGAAAAATTGTGTAAGTATACATAATGAACTTAACGATGGTAGTGTAGCAAGTCTTGTAAATGTTATCTATCATTAATAATTACATAAAAGGCGTCTTACAGTATAAATAATGCTGTAAGACGCCTTTGTTATATTGGCAGTATTTTACCATCCAGTACTGCGGAAACTAAATTATCCCAGTGATATTTGAGTTTAAGTGAGAAGAAAGGGGCATTTTCTGTCAGAAGTTTAAGAAAAATTTTATCCCCCTGCCAGATATTTAAATTTTCTATTTCATTTTTGGGGACCCATTCCAAAATGCCTTCATTGCAGTCAGGCAAATTTTTTATATTTTCTTTGGCAGTGTAAAGAAACATATATTCCGCTTCTTCATCATTAAAAATAAAAGTAATAACTCCACGGAGCTTATAATCATTGAGAGTTATACCTATCTCTTCCTGAGCCTCTCGTATAAGGCAATCTTCAGGGCTTTCGCCAAATTCAAATTTTCCGCCTATGCCTATCCATTTGTCTTTGTTTACATCATTTTCTTTTTTAACACGATGCAGCATAAGAAATTTTTCATCATGTTCTATATAGCAAAGTGTGGTGAGTTTCACAAAATCACTCCTTTTTTCCTAATTATAGCTTATTTAAAAATAGTTTTCAATTATATTTTAATTATTTGAATGATATGGATAATTTTGCCTATAATT
The DNA here is from genome assembly GCA_020024175.1 of Oscillospiraceae bacterium. Lineage (GTDB taxonomy): Bacteria > Bacillota > Clostridia > Oscillospirales > Ruminococcaceae > JAHHUA01. The sequence continues at coordinate 2,124 of JAHHUB010000146.1, forward strand.
CTTATATCAAATTTATGGAGGCAAAATTATGGATTTAAAAAGATTGGAAATATCACTTTTAATTGCGTTTGTGGTACTTGTAACAGCAGGACAGATTACATCCTTTGCAAAGGACTGTGATGACATAAGAGATAACACATTAAGGCTTCATATTATGGCAAATTCCGACAATGAATATGACCAAAAGGTTAAACTTCATATCAGAGATTTTGTTTTGAAAAAATATGGAGCAGAATTGGAAAAATCAGAAGATTTGATTTCAGCTAAATTAAACACAAAAAATATTTTAGATTATATACAGGATGACATTGATAAGGAGCTTTTCCGAATAAATGCCCCATACAAATCAAGTTGTAAAATTGTAAATATGTATTTTAACACCAGATACTATGATAATTTCACTATGGCAGCAGGAATGTATGATGCATTGAGAATAAATTTAGGCGAGGGTACAGGTAAAAACTGGTGGTGTGTTATGTATCCGCCTTTATGTTTGGGAACATCGGTGGATAAATACAGTGATGAAAAAGAAAAAATTTTACAGACAAGCGGAGAATATAATTTTATTCCCAAATTTGCGGTGGTAGAATTATGGGAAAATTTAAAAAATAAAAAAATGCACAAAACAAAGCATATAAATTAAATGCAATTAAAAGCAATTAAAAGCGGTTTTCGTATATAGAAAACCGTTTTTTTTCACATATAATATTGTAATTATAATTAAATTATTGTATAATAAAGTAACATACTAATAAAGGAGAGTTTATAATGATTGAAAATAAAGAATATATTCAAATGATAAATGCAGCCGCAGAATATATAAAAAACAAATTAAATGGATTTAAACCTGAAATTTGTATTATATTGGGTTCAGGACTGGGGGATTTAGCAGATATATTGGAAAATAAAACAGAAATTCCTTATGCTGATATTCCTAATTTTGCCTCATCTACAGTAGCAGGACACAAAGGTCAATTTGTGGCAGGTTTGCTTAAAGGAAAACCTGTTATATGTATGCAGGGAAGATTCCATTTTTATGAGGGATATGAACTAAGAATAGTAACACTGCCTGTAAGAGTTATGAAAGCAATGGGTGTGGAAAAACTTATTGTAACAAATGCAGCAGGTGGAGTAAATGTAAATTACAAACCGGGTGATTTGATGATAATTACAGACCATATTAATTTGACAGGTCAAAATCCTCTTATAGGTCATAATTTAGATGAATTTGGCACCAGATTCCCGGATATGAGCACAGCATATGACAGAGAATATACAGAAACAGCTAAAAAACACGCTGAAAAATTGGGTATTAAATATCAGCAAGGTGTGTATGCTTGGCTTACAGGTCCTACATATGAAACTCCTGCTGAAATAAGATATGTGAGAAACTGCGGAGCTGATGCTGTAGGTATGTCTACAGTACCGGAAGTAATTGTGGCAAGACATAGCGGAATGAGAGTTTTAGGTATATCCTGTATCACCAATATGGCAGCAGGGATACTCAATCAGCCTTTAAACCATGAGGAAGTTACGGAAACTGCCAACAAAGTTAAAAACGATTTTATGCAGCTTGTTACAAATATTGCAGAGGATATGTAAATGGAAAATATGAAAATCTTCATTGAAAAAGGATTGAATAAGCTGCCCCAATGCAAAATTATCCGAGAAGAAGTTTTTATAAAAGAGCAGAAATTTGAAAATGAATTTGATGATATAGATACATATGCATATCATCAACTGATTTTGATAGATGATAAGCCTGCAGCTACTGCCAGAATTTTTGCGGAAGAAAATGGGGTTTATCATCTAGGCAGAGTTTGTGTAATGAAAGATTTAAGAGGCAAAAATCTGGGAAAAACTTTGCTTTACAATATGGAAAGTTATGCTAAAATGCTGGGCGGAAAAGAAATGCACCTTTCAGCTCAGACAAGAGCTATGGATTTTTACAAAAAATGTGGATATACAGTATATGGGGAAGAATTTTACGATGAATATTGTCCCCATATCAATATGAAAAAGATTCTTTAACAAAAAAAAACTCTCCTTTAAAGCAGGAGAGTTTTCTCTGAGAAATTTTAGCAGTTTACATCTTTGCGGTGGGTATCATGCTTATAGTCTGCCTGACAGCTTTGTACAATATATTTTTCAGAATTTACGGCAGCTCCGGTTTTAGCATTTTTAATGGCTTGCTGTGTTTTTCTGCTTTCTTTTTCATGGTCATGTTTTCGGTTCATAAAAATACCTCCTGAATTTTTTATATAAAAGGGATTGCAGTTATATTATTTGTTTATTTTTCGGAAATATACTTTCAAGGAGAAAATATGGCAAAACAATACAAAGGAAATATAATCAACAGTGTAAAACAAAAAAGCATAAATT
>JAHHUB010000147.1 GCA_020024175.1 Oscillospiraceae bacterium
TATTTGCTCTTTTCATTAAATTCACCCTGTAAAATTATTTTTCTGTGCTCTTTAGGCGGGGTTTTAAAAATCAGCACCATATCATCTTCAGAAAGTCCGTTTTTTACCTGTGTATATAAAGGAGTTTCCATACCTGTTTCTATATTTTTTTTCAGCATTTCATTATTTTTAAACACATATACAAATTCATTGTTATTTTCATCTTGATTTATTGCTTCAATAGGCACTGTCAAAGATTCTTGTTGTTCTTTTTCTTTTAATGTAACTTCTACATTATACCCCGATTTTAAACTGTCATTGGTAAAAGGTTTAATTATGATTTTTACTGTGGGTGTCTGAGATGAATTTTTCTCTGCCGCAGGATATATTAATTCTACTGCCCCATAAATTATATAATCTCCGTTTTTTATTTCCGCTTTCATATTTGGGTAAATTTTCTCTGCATTTTCCTGAGGTATTTCCGCTTCTATTACCATTTCATCACAGGAAGCAATGGTAATAGCGGGTTTACTGTTCATGCCCAATATATTTTCTGTCATATTAATGCCCGTTATTGTTCCATCAAATGGTGCTATTATCTCTGATGGTACATAGGAGATTTTACTCTCACTTTTTCTGTAATGTGCAGAATTTATAAGTTGATCCACTTGGGACTTATCTATATTATAAGCTTTCCCCACTGCATACAGCAGTTCCTTATTGGAAATCCCTGAAATTAAATCATATATATTTCCCATACTTTTTTCTATAGGTGATTCTGCTGATAAAATATTTACAGTTTTTTCCGAATCTATTTCTGCCAGTACATCTCCTTTTTTAACTTTTTCACCTATACTGCAATTTATTTTTTTAGGCAAAACTGGGGTATCTGTATATATTTCTGCCTGATTTTTAGATATGACTTTACCTTTGCAGTAAATATTTTTCTCTATATATTTAAGTTTCGGATATATACATTGAGCATTTGACGAATTTTCCTTTATTATTTTAGGCACTGCCGGAATTATAAGTAATATTATACCCAAAAATAGAACCAAAATTTTTTTATTCATACATTTAAAACCTCACATTTTCTTATAAATATAGTTTGCCGCAAAAAACTTATATTATGATTTATTTTAAAATGTATAATATAACAGTTAATGCATAAATTATAATCAGTTATATTTGCAGAAAGGTAAGAAAATTATGAACAGTTTAATTCCCTGCGATAAAAACTGCATATATCAAAAAGATGGCTGTTGTTCTTTGGAATATCCTACAGGTCTTAATAACTATGTCCTTAATATGGATTGTGCTTATTTCACCCCTATTATCGGCATAGAAAAACGAATTAAATCCGATATTCAAAAAAATGTTAAATCAGACATAAAAAAACAGCACAGATAAATCCGTGCTGTTTTCATTTTGTTCTTGTTTAATTATCTTGTTTCAAGATTCTGAAAAGGTCTGACATATGCCTTTTTGGAGCGTCTTACATTCTTTACTGTGGAAACTTCATCTTCGGTTTCAACAACAGCATATTTGTATTGTTTGTGTGCATAGAAGAAAAGGCAAACATTTACAAACAAATCAAATACAGAACCTGTAAGCAATGTATCCAATGTTGTTACGGAAACAGGGCATGAGAAAGACACAAAAAGCATATTGAAAACTATGATTGCCATTTCCAAACAAAGGAATGCTTTTGTTTCTTTTCTGGACTTGTGCATGGAATAGCTGCGATAGAATGTCAGAAATCCTAACGCACAAATCACTGATGATGTGGCAAAAATTACAGCAGGCATCTGTGTCAGACCAAATCCAAACAAGAAACCTATTGCTGCAACTCTAATCAACACCTTGATTAATATAGCATAATCTAAAATTTTTCTGTTCATTGGTAACGAACCTCCATATAATCACATTGATTTACAACGTGATTTTATTATATCACAGCTTAACCAAAATTAAAATATATTTTCTTTAAGTGTATTCAAAATGTATCTTTTTTGTATTATTTATTGATTTTTTGAACAAAGTTTCATTTTTGATTTCTTCTTAATTGTTTAAATTTCCATAATTTGATACAAATTGTTACTTTTACAAATAGATATAAGGCTTAATTTTTTCAAGGGTTTTCTCACCTATACGGGGTATATTCAGCAGTTCTTCCAAACTGCTGAATCTTCCGTTTTCCTCTCTGTATTCAATAATTCGCTGAGCCATAGTTTCTCCTATGCCCGGAATTTGTTCCAATTCTTCTTTTTCAGCAGTATTTATATTAACACTTATCGTTCCGTTTTCCATTTTCTCTTTGAAACTTTCCGGAAGATTTATTTCTGAACTGTTTATTATCACCATTCTTTCCGGAATTGTAATCATGTTTCTTTCAAAAAGCTGAAAAGATACAATAAATACTCCAAAAGCCATAGTGAGAGCCAGCAAAATTTTTATCATCAGTTTTTCATCAAGTTTATTCTTCATAATTTTTTTCCAGATATTCTATCAAATCTGCTATTGCTCCATTTTCCATTTTGCCTACATGGATTTTGCATATATCCATAAGTTCTTTTGGGCTGCCCTCAACACAGGCGGAAACAGGCACTGCGGAAAGCATTTCTATATCATTGTAGTAGTCGCCTATTGTAATTATATTTTCCATAGGAATATTCATAAGTTTAGAAAACTCAGCTAATTCTGTACCCTTGTTTACATTTTCAGGCAGCATATCAATGTACATTAAATCAGATGATGAAAAGTGCACACCGGAAAATCCCAGACTTTGAAAATCAGCCAAAATTTCACTACACTTTTCCTCTGGTACACTGAAAAGAATTTTATATATCTTATCAGGCAAATTATCAGGGTCATATTTTACAGGTACAGCTGGGTAATTAAGCTTTTCAAATCTGTTTTTTCCATCCTGCAAACAGTGGCGTCCTTCCTCTGTTATGGTAACTGCGGTTATATAATCGTATTTATTATATATGTGCTGCAAATATTTTTTATACATCGTCGGCAGATATTTTTGATTTAAATATATATTTTTCTCTGTGTCATAAATGGCTCCCCCATTGCAGAGAATACATGGAGAATTTACTTTTACTGAATCAAATATAGGTTTTGCGGATTCTAATTCTCTTCCTGTAGCTATGCCAAATTTTCCGCCTTTTTCTTTAAAACGTTCTATGGCTTCTATATTTCTTTGAGGTATGCCTGTTTCTTTTGTATACAAAGTTCTGTCCACATCAGTCAATATACAAATATCCCTTATTTTTTTAATCATGACTAATCCTCCTTTAGTTTTGAAAGAAAATTTGTAAAATATTCAGGAAGCTGACTTTCAAAAAACATTTTTTGACCTGTTACAGGGTGTACAAATTCTATTGTCTGAGCATGGAGGCACTGCCCATTCAGCTCGGTTATAACTTTTTTATTGCCATAAACGGGGTCTCCCGCTACTGGATGACCTATATAACTCATATGTACCCTGATTTGGTGAGTTCTTCCTGTTTCCAGTTTCAGCCTCAAATGAGTAAAATCCCGGTAATTTTTTATAACATGATAATGTGTAACTGCTTCTTTTGAATTTTTGTCAGTTACACACATTTTTTTTCTGTCAATGGGATGGCGTCCTATAGGTGCATCAACAGTACCTGTTTCATCTTTAATTCTTCCGTATACAACAGCTTGATAAAACCTGTCAAAGCTGTGAGATTTTATCTGTTCAGACAAAGATGCATGGGAAATATCATCCTTTGCCACCACTAAAAGGCCGCTGGTATCCTTATCTATCCTGTGAACAATTCCCGGTCGGATAACTCCGTTTATAGATGACAGCCTGCCTTTGCAATGATACAATAGTGCATTAACCAAAGTTCCGTCATAGTTGCCGGGAGCCGGATGCACCACCATTCCTTTGGGTTTATTTACCACCAAAAGATTTTCATCTTCGTAAACTATATCAATGGGAATATTTTGAGGAATTAAATCCAATTCCTGTGGCCTTGGTAAGTTTATTATAAATTCATCACCTTGTGAAATCTTATAATTTTTATTTACAGCTTTTCCGTTTAAAACAACTCTTTTATCATCACAGAGTTTTTGTATGGCTGAACGAGACATATCATCTAAAACTTCTGCAAGCCATTTATCCACTCTGGCTCCAATATATTTTTCATCTGCTGTAAGGTTAATTTGATTATCCATTTTTCTTTTCCTTGCCTTCAAAAAACAAAGTGTATATTATAAACAAAACAGCTCCAACTACTACACAGCAGTCCGCTATATTAAAAACAGGAAAAGAAAACAATGGTCCTATGTCAAGAAAATCCACAACGTAACCTATTCTTATTCTGTCAATCAGATTGCCTATTCCTCCACCTATAACAAGGGCAAGAGAAGTTATGGCAATGGGGTGTTTAATTTTTTTGGTTAAAAGCACATATATCAAAAATATAATAAT
>JAHHUB010000148.1 GCA_020024175.1 Oscillospiraceae bacterium
AGTTCCTTTGCAATTTGAAACATTTTATTTTCAATAGCTGTATTACGCATATTGTACCTCTTTCTGTCCAAGCAAAAATGTTAAGAATATTTTGATTATCTTAATGGTTCATCTTTCTTATCATTATATCATAACCTGTTGAATTGACTAACTGTTTTTTACTCAAAAGCTGTAGACTTTCCGATAGTGAAAACAGCTCAGAATCTCACGCAAAAGGCTTTCTATTCCTTTCTCGCTGTCAAATAAAAAACCAGGGGCGATGCGTAAATCTATTTGGCATTGTGGGAATGAGAAGTATTTTATGTTTTCTTAATTACTTCCTTATCTGGCATATGCAAATTAGTATATCCTTTTTTGTTTTTTTACTACACTTGACGTTACTAAATGAAAAAGCAGGCAACACTGCCTGCTTTCACCATTTCACTGAAAGAATCTGTAATTACTTAAACTTGCGTTTACGAGCAGCTTCAGATTTCTTCTTACGTCTAACAGAGGGCTTTTCGTAGTGTTCTCTCTTACGAACTTCAGCTAGAACACCAGATCTTGCACACTGTCTTTTGAATCTTCTCAGAGCACTGTCCAAAGATTCATCACTCTTAACACGAATTTCTGCCATTTACAATCCCTCCCTCCGCGCACGGCAGGAGATATTTTATCCATTCTCGGATAACACAAGTTATTATACACTCTTACACCTAATTAGTCAATACCTTAAAACTACAATTTGTAAATATTATTTAAATTTTTTTACTTTCAATATTTTTCTAAAGAAAAATATTGAAATTCTCAGAGAAAATATATAAAATAGTAAAGAGATTATTAAAAAAATGAATTGGAGAAATTTAATTATGCTTGAATCATGGGAAGAATTATATGAAGAATGTATGAACTGCCAAAAATGCCCTTTGTGTGAAACCCGAACAAATGTGGTTTTCGGTCAGGGAAACCAAAATGCCAAAGTTTTATTTGTTGGAGAAGGTCCTGGTGAAAACGAGGATTTGACAGGTCAGCCCTTTGTAGGCAGAGGCGGTCAGCTTTTGGACAAGCTTTTAAACATCATAGATTTGGATAGAAATAAAAATATATATATTGCCAATATGGTAAAGTGCCGTCCGCCTAAAAATAGGGACCCCAAAAAAGAAGAAACTGATATATGCATAAATTATCTTAGAAACCAGGTTTACCTTTTAAAGCCCAAGATAATAGTATGTCTTGGAAGAATTGCTGCCACTTCTTTAATTGACCCCAATTACAAAGTAACAAAACAACATGGTGAATTTATCCTGAAAAACGGTATATGGATGACGGGAACATTCCACCCTGCTGCCCTTTTAAGAAATCCTTGCAACAAACCAGATGCTTTGGAAGATTTTCAGAAACTTCGGGAAAAAATAAAAGAAGTTTGTCCGGAAACCTATGAAAACATATCTAAAGGAGAATAATATGGACAAAAGAACTGACTTATTAAACGGAAATATTTTAAAGTCCCTTGTAGCTATGTCAATTCCAATTATGGCAACTTCTTTTTTGCAGATGGCATATAACATGACTGACATGATTTGGATAGGCCGTGTGGGAAGTAATTCTGTAGCCGCTGTAGGTGCTGCAGGAATGTTTGTAAATCTGGCAAATGGATTATCAGCCTTTTTAAGAGTGGGAAGTCAGGTAAATGTTGCACAGTCCTATGGTTCAGGCAATCAGGATACTGCTGCCCGCTATGCACAAAATGCATTGCAGATGGGATTTATTATGTCTATAATTTACGGACTTATAATTTGTCTTTTCAGAAAGCCGTTTATTGGATTTTTTAAATTCACTAACACTCAGGTTATAAAAGATGCAGAAACCTATCTCTTTATTATGGGTATATTTATAATATTTAATTTTATAAACCCCATATGTACTGCTGTAATAACTGCCACAGGAAACAGCCATACACCTTTTAAAATCAGCACAATCGGTCTTATAATAAATATCATACTTGACCCGTTGCTTATTTTCGGTTTTGGACCAATTCCTGCTATGGGTGTATTTGGTGCCGCTGCTGCAACTGTATTTGCACAATTTGTAGTATGTGCCCTTTATCTGTCATATTTTAAAAATGATGTTCAGGTGTTCAGTAAAATGAAGTTTACTAAACCATTGGAAAAGGAAATTATTCAGACCATCACCAAAATAGGTATGCCTGCCAGTGTACAAGGAATCATGTTTACAGGCATTTCCATGGTAATCGGCAGAATTATCGCTGTATGGGGTGAAACCGCCATAGCTGTACAGAAAGTAGGCATACAGGTTGAATCTATTTCCTATATGGCAGCAGACGGTTTTGCTTCTGCTACCAACTCGTTTATTGCTCAAAACTATGGCGCAAAACAATATCAGCGCTCCAAAGACGGATATAAAATTTCCTTTAAAGTTATGCTTATCTGGGGTATTATCACCACTTCACTTCTGGTATTTATTCCGGCTCCAATATTCAGCATATTCATTCCTGAGCCTGACATCATTCCTTTAGGAGTGGATTATTTAAGAATTCTTGGCTATTCACAGCTATTTATGTGTATTGATGCTGTTACATCAGGGGCATTTTCCGCCTATGGAAAAACCATTGTTCCCTCTGTATGCGGTGTAGTTTTTGCCAGTATGAGAATACCTGTTGCAATTATTTTAGGCAAAACTGCTTTGGGAATTAACGGAGTTTGGTGGAGTATAAGTGTATGTACTATGCTTAAAGTTATTGTTCTTGTAACAGTTTTTGCAGCATTTATGAAAAAATTTACTAAAAAAATCGAGGCTGGTGAAAATGTTTAACTCTCCTTTGGCAAATGCTTTAAGACCTGACACTTTGGAAGATATGGTAGGACAGGAACATTTAATCGGCAAAGGCAAACTGTTAAACCGACTTTACGAAAGTAAAAAACTACCAAACCTGATTTTTTACGGACCTTCCGGAGTGGGTAAAACCACTGTTGCCAAAATTTTAGCCAAAAGTGCCGGAAAAACCCTTCGCTACCTAAACGGAACCACTGCCTCCACAGCAGATATAAAAGATGTTATCAATGATACCAACTCATTTGATGGACTGGGTGGAATTGTGCTTTATTTGGACGAAATTCAGTACCTGAATAAAAAACAGCAGCAAACTTTATTGGAGTTTATTGAAAACGGATCTATAACACTTATATCTTCAACAACAGAAAATCCGTATTTCTATGTATACAATGCTATTTTAAGCCGAAGCACTGTTTTTGAGTTTAAACCTGTATCTCCTGCCGAAATGAAAAAAGCAGTTATACGGGCACTGAACAAAGCCTGTGAACTTTTTGGCAAAGAGTATGAAGCAGATGATGAAGTAATTGATATTATTTCCATAAGTTCGGGCGGTGATGTGAGAAAAGCTATAAATGCAGTTGAACTTCTTGTTACCACCGCTGTACCAAATGAAAAAGGAAAAGCTGTTATTACCGCAGAAGATGCCAAACAAGTGGCTCAGCGTTCTTCAAACCGCTATGACAGGGACGGAGATGCTCATTATAATCTTTTGTCCGCACTGCAAAAATCTATAAGAGGCTCTGATGAAAACGCTGCTCTCCACTACCTGGCAAGGCTTTTGGATGCGGGAGATTTGATTTCACCCTGCCGCAGACTTTTAGTTATTGTAGCAGAAGATATAGGTCTTGCTTACCCAAATGCCATACCAATAGTTAAAGCCTGTGTAGATTCAGCTTTGCAGTTAGGTCTGCCCGAAGCCAGAATACCACTTGCTGATGCAGCAGTACTTCTTGCCACAGCCCCTAAATCCAATTCCGCTTATGAAGCTATGGAAAAGGCAATGGCAGATGTTCAAAACGGAAATTTTTCTGATATACCTGCCCATCTTAAAGATGGACATTACTCAGGTGCTCAAAAACTGGGGCATGCCATAGGTTACAAATACCCCCATGATTTTCCAAACCACTATGTAAAACAACAATATCTTCCGGACACATTAAAAAACAAAAAATACTATGAATTTGGGGAAAATAAATCCGAACAGTCAGCTTTAGCTTATAGAAATAAAATTATCTGTGAAACTATGCAGTAAAAATAATAAAGTTTTATACATAGATTTAATTAAAAAGAAATTATACAAAAAGTTTTTTGTTTTAATCAAAATCATTATTTCTGTATTTTACTGCTGTTTTCTAAATTAAATATTCTATTATTTACAGAATGAAATAACTACAAAGAAAAACCGCTGTGTAAAATCGCAGCGGTTTCTATTATTCATTGGGCATATCTGCAGGGATTTCAGGAAGTTCAACCAAGATTTCTCCCACTTCCATATCATCGTAATTTACTTTTTCCATTTTGTTCTGTGTATTTTCTTCTTCATGATCAAAATGTTCGGATTTTTTAGTCTTTTTATCTGTGTT
>JAHHUB010000149.1 GCA_020024175.1 Oscillospiraceae bacterium
GTATATAAACAGAAAGGGGAATTTATAGTGATAAATGAGGATACCATAAAACTTATACAGGAATGTGATTGGGGTATAAAAATGGGTGTTTCCGCCATAGATGAAGTTATTGACAAAGTCCACGGAAAAGAGTTTAAAGATTGCCTTTTAAAATGCAAGGAAAATCATGATAAGCTAAAAAATGAACTTCAAACTTTGTTGGATAAATACCATGATGACGGAAAAAGTCCAAATCCTCTGCTTCAGGGTATGAGCTGGTTAAAAATAAATATGGAAATGACAATTCACGACTCTGATGAAAAAATTGCTGATATTTTGACTGATGGCTGTAATATGGGTATAAAATATTTAAACCATTTTTTAAATAAATACAAAGCAGCAGATGAAGTTTCAAAAGATATTACAAAAAAACTCATTAACGCAGAGCAGGAATTGGTTTTAAATATGAGGGATTTCCTGTAGTAAAGACTCCTGTCCTCGGATGGGCGTCGTTTAATATTTACATTTGGGTAAAATATACATTGATGATCATACAAAATTATGCAGTTTTCATCAAAATAAAAATTATATCATAAATATGAATAAAATCTGTTATATTCCCTTGACTTTATGAAAATATAATATATAATAAAGGTATAAATTCATTTTTGTATAAAGTTAGGTGTAATTGTGAAAAGTCCTTCTATAATTAATATTCAAAAATTCAGCATACATGACGGAGAAGGTATCAGAACCACAGTTTTTTTCAAAGGCTGTCCTCTTTCATGTCGATGGTGTCATAATCCCGAAAGTCAGAGATTTTCCAGAGAGGTAATGTTTTATGCTGATAGATGTGCAGGCTGTGGAGGCTGTGCACAAAGTTGCCCTGAACACGCAGTCAGTATACAAGACGGTTTAGCTGTAACAGATACCGATTTGTGTGTAAAATGCGGAGAATGTCTTGATTATTGCACTAAAAATGCAAGAGCTCTCATCGGTAAAGAAAAACCTGTAGATCAGCTTGTAAAAGAGCTTTGCAAAGACAGAATGTTCTATGAAGAAAGCAGTGGAGGGGTTACTCTTTCCGGTGGTGAAGTAATGTGCCAGGATATGGATTACATAGAAGAATTGGCAAAATCCCTTTATAAAAAAGGTGTAAGTGTGGATATTGATACTTGTGGATATGCTCCTTTTGAAAATTACAAAAGAATAATCCCATATATTGACACATTTTTGTATGATATAAAAGCCATGAACCCAGAAGTTCACAAAAAATTTGTGGGTGTTGACAATAAACTTATATTGGATAATGTAAAAAAATTGGCAGCAGAAAAAGCAAAAATCAATATCAGAGTGCCTGTAATAGAAGGTGTAAATGCTTCTGATGAAGAACAAAATGCCATAATAAATTTTGTAAAAGAAAATGTAGGTATTGTTAAAGTAAATCTTTTGCCTTATCACAATACCGGCAAAGATAAATATGAACGTTTGGGTAGGGAATACGAAGATGATGAATTCGGAAAACCTACAGACGAAAGAATGAACGAGCTTGTTAAAATGTGGAATGACGCCGGATTTTCAAATGTTAAAATCGGCGGTTAAAAAATAAAGGAGGAACCAATTATGGAACAGCAAAAAAGAGGCATGAACGAGCGTATCCAAAAGCTCAGAGAGCAAAGCATGAATACTGCTCCCCATATTTATATGGAAAGAGCAGATATTGAAACAGATACATATAAAGAATACGAGGGCACTGTATCTGTACCTGAACTGAGAGCTATATCTCTGCGCAACTTTATGGCAAGAAAGACAATCTGTATTAATGATGGTGAACTTATTGTAGGTGAAAAAGGGGACAGCCCACAATCATCTCCAACATTCCCTGAGCTTTGCTGCCACACTTTGGAAGATATGCACGTTATGAACGACAGAGATCTTATTTCTTTCAAAGTAAGAGATGAAGATTTCAAACTTCAAGAGGAAAAAATAATTCCATTTTGGGAAAAACGCAGTATCAGAAACAGAATTATCAATTCCATGAGCCAGGAATGGAAAGACTGCTATGGTGCAGGTATTTTCACTGAATTTATGGAACAAAGAGGTCCCGGCCACACAGTGGGCAGCAGCAAGATTTACACTTGCGGATTTTTAGATTACCAAAAGCAAATTGATGAAGCTATGGCAGCTCTTGATTTTAAGAATGATAAAACAGCTCTTAAAAGAAAAGAACAGCTTAACGCAATGAGAATTGCCTGTGATGCTGTTATGGTTTTGGGCAAGAGATATGGTGAACTGGCAAGAGAAATGGCTGAAAAAGAAGAAAATGCAGAAAGAAAAGCTGAACTTCTTCAAATTGCAGCTAACTGTGATGTAGTTCCTGCTCACAAACCTGAAACATACTGGCAGGCTATTCAAATGTACTGGTTTGTTCACCTTTGTGTAACAACAGAACTTAACCCATGGGACGCATACAGCCCAGGCAGACTTGACCAACACCTTAATCCATTCTATGAAAAAGACTGTGAAGCAGGTATTTTGGACGAATACAAAGCAAAAGAACTTCTGGAATGTCTTTGGGTTAAATTTAATAATCAGCCTGCTCCTCCAAAGGTAGGTATCACACTTAAAGAATCCAGCACATACACAGACTTTGCCAACATTAACACAGGTGGTATTACTCCGGATGGTGAAGATGGTGTAAATGATGTAAGTTACCTTATTTTGGATTGTATGGATGAAATGAGACTTCTCCAACCAAGCTCAAATGTACAAATCAGCCGCAAGACACCTATGAAGTTTTTAAAGAGAGCTTGTGAAATTTCCAGAAAAGGCTGGGGACAGCCCGCATTCTACAACACAGAAGCTATTATCCAGGAACTTCTCAATGCAGGCAAGACTATTGAAGACGCAAGACGCGGCGGAACCAGCGGATGTGTTGAAACAGGTGCATTTGGAAACGAAGCTTATATTCTCACAGGTTACTTTAACCTTCCTAAGATTTTGGAAATTACCCTTAACAACGGTTTTGACAAGATGAGCGGAAAACAACTTGGTCTTAAACTCGGCAATGCAGAAGATTTTAAATCCTATGATGAACTTTTTGAAGCATATAAAAAGCAAATTCACTACTTTGCTGACATTAAAATTACAGGTTCTAATATTATAGAAGAAATCTACGCTAAGTATATGCCTGCTCCATTCCTTTCTGTTATCACAAATGACTGTATCAGCAAGGGTAAGGACTACAACGAAGGCGGTGCAAGATACAACACAAGTTACCTCCAAGGTGTTGGTATTGGTACAATTACAGACAGTCTTTCCTCTATCAAATATAATGTATTTGAAGAAAAGAGATTTACTATGGCTGAACTTATGGAAGCTATGGAACACAACTTTGAAGGTTATGACAGAATTTACAATATTGTACGCAACAAAACACCTAAGTATGGCAATGATGATGACTATGCAGACAATATAATGAAAGAAGTATTTAATGCATATCGCAAGGAAATTACACACCGTCCTAATAGGAGAGGTGGAGAATACAGAGTAAATATGCTCCCAACAACCTGTCATGTATACTTTGGTGATGTAATGTTTGCAAGTCCCGATGGCAGATTGGCTCATAAACCATTGTCCGAAGGTATATCCCCTGCATCAGGTGCGGATGTAAACGGACCTACAGCTGTTATTCGTTCCTGCTCAAAGATGGATCACATCGGCACAGGCGGAACTTTGCTTAACCAAAAGTTCACTCCTTCAGTTGTAAAGGGTGAAGAAGGTCTTGACAATATGGCAGGATTGGTTCGTTCCTACTTTAACATGGACGGACATCACATTCAGTTTAATGTTGTTGACAGACAAACTCTTATTAATGCTCAAAATAACCCTGAAGAATACAAGGATCTTATTGTAAGAGTTGCCGGTTACTCTGACCACTTCAGAAACCTTAGCAAAGCTTTGCAGGACGAAATTATCAACAGAACAGAACAAAGCTTTGAATAATATAAATCGGTTTCAGTAAAAAACACTAATAAAAGGTAAAATCTTTCTGATTAAAAGAGGGATTTTACCTTTTTTATTTATATTATTGCAGTGTAATTATATAAACAGTAGATTTGTAGTGTTAATATATGAAATTAATAAATTTCAAATCCATTATAAACCAAGTGCTTTATAATTGACATAAATCGCGCTTTATGGTAGAATAAATCGTAAATGCAGTTAATAAATTATGAACATTATATCTGGTATTTTGACTATAAAGATTATTTTAACGAAAAATTATATGTAATTTATAAAGCATATAATTACTTTTAAAAAATTTTAATAACAGAAAATCACAATAACGGATAATTTATAAAATGAGGCTATAATATGAAAAAATTAATTAACAGTATAAATCGTAAATTAAATAT
>JAHHUB010000015.1 GCA_020024175.1 Oscillospiraceae bacterium
CAATAAGAGTTTCCAGGTTTTGACTTATAAATCTTTTCAACGGTCTGGCACCATATATTGGGTCATATCCGCTGTCTACAATAAAATCCTTTGCATTTTCCGTTATGTTTAAAGTAAGCTGCTTGTTTTCAAGGCGTTTTTTCAAATCTTTAAGCATAAGGTCAACTACATCTGAAATTTCATTTTTACTAAGTGGTTTGTAGAATACTATTTCATCAAGTCTGTTTAAAAATTCTGGACGGAAACTGGTTTTAAGGAGTTTATCCACATTTTCACGGGCATCTGCTGTGATGTTGCCATTTTCATCAATGCCATCCAAAATATAAGGTGAACCTAAATTTGAAGTCAATATGATTATGGTGTTTTTAAAGTCCACTGTTCTGCCTTGTGAATCTGTTATTCTGCCATCATCCAATACTTGCAGCAGTATGTTAAAGACATCGGGATGAGCTTTTTCTATTTCATCAAAAAGCACTACGCTGTATGGATGTCTGCGAACAGCTTCGGTAAGTTGACCGCCTTCTTCATAACCCACATATCCGGGAGGTGCTCCAATAAGACGGCTGACGGAAAATTTCTCCATATATTCAGTCATATCAATGCGGACTATATTATTTTCATCATCAAAGAGGCATTGTGCCACAGCTTTTGCAAGTTCGGTTTTTCCTACACCTGTAGGACCTAAGAAAAGGAATGAACCAATAGGACGGTTTTCGTCCTGTATACCTGCTCTGGAACGGATAATAGCTTCACTGACTTTTTTAACAGCTTCATTTTGTCCTATGACTCTTTCATGAAGAACATCTTCCAAACCAAGTATTTTCTTTCTTTCACTTTCCATAAGTTTGGTTACTGGTATTCCTGTCCATCTTGCTATGATTTTTGCAATTTCCTCATCGGTAACTTTATCACGGAGCAAAGTACTGTTTTTTTCTGCATCTTCTGCAAGTTTTTCTTCTTCTTCCAATTCTTTTTGGAGTTGTGGAAGCTTTCCGTATTTAAGTTCTGCTGCATGGTTTAAATCGTAGTTTCTTTCGGCTTTTTCTATTTCTCCACCGATTTTTTCGATTTCTTCACGAAGTTTCTGAACTTTTGTAATGGCAGATTTTTCATTTTCCCATTTTGACTTCATTGCTTTGAATTTTTCACGAAGTTCAGCCATTTCCTTGCGGATTTCATCCAAGTGAGCCAAAGTCAGTTTATCATTTTCTTTTTTAAGAGCTGCTTCTTCTATTTCAAGCTGCATGATTTTACGGGAAATTTCATCCAATTCTGTAGGCATGGAATCCATTTCTGTTCTGATTGTGGCACAAGCTTCATCTACCAAGTCGATTGCTTTGTCTGGCAAAAATCTGTCACTGATATATCTGTGAGAAAGCACAGCAGCAGTGATTAAGGCATTATCCTGGATTTTTACACCGTGGAAAACTTCATAGCGTTCTTTAAGACCTCTGAGTATTGCTATGGTATCTTCCACTGTAGGTTCTTCCACCATAACAGGCTGGAATCTTCTTTCCAAAGCGGCATCTTTTTCAATGTACATACGGTATTCATTTAAAGTGGTTGCACCTATACAGTGCAGTTCACCTCTAGCCAGCATAGGTTTTAACAGGTTACCTGCATCCATGGAGCCTTCGGTTTTTCCTGCACCTACAATAGTGTGCAGTTCATCAATAAAGAGAAGAATTTTGCCTTCACTCTTTTTGATTTCCTGCAAAACAGATTTAAGTCTTTCTTCAAACTCACCTCTGAATTTAGCTCCGGCAATAAGAGCACCCATATCCAGAGAGAAAACTGTTTTGTCTTTCAGGTTTTCAGGCACATCACCTTTTACAATTCTTTGAGCCAAGCCCTCAGCAATAGCGGTTTTTCCCACACCCGGTTCACCGATTAATACAGGGTTGTTTTTGGTTTTTCTGGAGAGTATGCGGATAACATTTCTTATTTCCGTATCTCTGCCAATAACAGGATCAAGTTTGTTGTTTCTGGCAAGTTCCACCAAATCTGAGCCATATTTTTTTAGAGCATCATAAGTGGTTTCGGGGGTGTCGGAAGTAACTCTGGTGTTGCCTCTTACAGACTGCAAAACTTTCATAAATTCGTTTTTCTTAATTTGATAAGTGCTGAAAATATTGTTTAAACCGGAATTGGCTTCATCAAAAAGTCCCAGCATAATATGTTCTACAGAAACATATTCATCTTTCATTTTATCAGCGATTTTTTCGGCGGAAATAAGGGTTTTGTCCACATCTTGTGAGATGTAAATTTTTCCTGCTTCTCTGCCTGAGCCAGTAACGGCAGGAATTTCTCTGATTTTTTGTTTTGTGTAGTTTTCAACTGAATTTGTATCAACCCCCATTTTTTTAAAAAGCTGAGGAATAAGACCCTCGTCCTGAGATAAGAGTGCACTAAACAGATGAACCTGTTCAATGTTCATATTATTCATTTCCAAAGCGATTTCCTGAGCATTTTGAAGTGCTTCCAGGGATTTTTGCGTAAATTTCTGAAGATTCATAAAAACACTCCTTTATATATAATGATTTATTTAACTAAAATGCGTTAGCACTCTATCTCTGTGAGTGCTAAATATATAATAATACGATTATGTTATAGCAAAAGAAACGAATTGTGAATTTTTTGTTACGGCACTTAAAAACGGTATACAATAGTTATAATGAGTGAATTAATGCAGAAAATTCAATTTGTGAAAAGAAAATTTAATTTGCAGTTTTATTTATATTTTGGTATAATAGCATAGGACAGAAAATATATATGAGGTGAAAATATGTCAGAAGTTGTTTCTATACAGTGGTTTCCGGGGCATATGGCGAAAACCAGAAGACTTATGAAAGAAAACCTGAAAATGGTTGATATAGTTGTAGAACTTCGTGATGCCAGAATACCTAAAAGCAGCAGAAATCCTGAAATCGAAAAACTTGTAGGGGACAAACCACGAATGATAGTTCTAAACAAATCCGACGAAGCTGACCCTAACGCAACTGCAAAATGGATAGATTATTATGAAGGATATGGTGTAAAAACTGTAGCCATTGATTGCAAAAGTGGAAAAGGACTTAATAAAGTCGTTTCCACAGCAAAGGAAATTTTAAAAGATAAATTCGATAAATTGGCAGAAAAAGGCATTATAGGCAGACCTGTGCGTATGATGATTGTGGGTATACCTAATGTTGGAAAATCCTCCTTTATCAATAAAATGGCAGGAGGAAAAAGAGCTAAAGTTGAGGACAGACCCGGTGTTACAAGAGATAAACAGTGGGTTAAAGTCGAGGGCGGTGTGGAACTTTTGGATATGCCCGGTGTTTTGTGGCCGAAATTTGAAGACCCTAAAGTTGGTGAGTTTCTGGCTTTTACCGGGGCTATAAAAGATGATATTTTGGATATAGAACATCTTGCCATGCGGCTTTTGGAACTTATGGCAAAGGAATATCCGAAAAATCTTATGGAAAGATACAATATAAAAGAGGAAGAAATTCAGGATTTGGACGGCTATGACCTGCTTATGCTGGTGGGCAGAAAAAGAGGATTCCTTGTGTCCGGAGGCAATATAAATACGGAGAGAACAGCTATTACTGTTGTAGACGAATACCGCAGCGGAAAATTAGGCAAAATATCTCTTGAAATGCCGCCACAGAAAAATAAACCTCAAAAAGCCGAAGACTTTGACGACTAAATCGGAGAAATAAATATGGAAGAAATAACAGATACTCTGAAATATGAAAAAGAACTGACAAATGCAGGTTATAAATATATATGTGGTGCAGATGAAGCAGGCAGAGGTCCGCTGGCAGGCCCTGTTTATGCAGCAGCAGTTATTTTAGATCCCAATAATCCTATAGAGGGGTTAAATGATTCCAAAAAGCTTACAGAGAAAAAGCGAGATAAGCTTTTTGATGAGATTGTAGCTAAATCTTTAAGCTGGGCAATCGCCTGTGTTGATGAAAAAGAAATTGATGAAATAAATATTTTGGAAGCGTCAATGCTTGCTATGAAAAAAGCCATAGAAAGCTTAAATATTAAAGCTGATTATGCTTTGATTGACGGAAATAAAACCCCTGATTTATCCATTGACTGTGAAGCTGTGGTAAAAGGCGATGCTCTGTGTCAGTCTATTTCTGCGGCATCTATTTTAGCAAAAGTGGCAAGGGACAGATATATGGTGAAACTTGGTGAGGAATATCCTATATACAACTTTAAAAAACACAAAGGATACCCTACTAAAGACCACTATATTGCCATTCTTAAAAATGGTATTTCACCCTGCCACAGAAAGAGTTTTCTTAAAAACTTAGATGAAAAAAGAAAAAAATATGCCGATGAATTATAATAAGGAAAAAAGCAAAAAAGGTAAAATAGGTGAAGATGCAGCAGTAGCTTTACTTATAAAAAAAGGTTATGAAATAGTCAAAAGGAATTATTACAGTGCTTATGGTGAAATTGATATAATTGCCAAAAAGGATGATGAACTTATTTTTGCAGAAGTTAAAAGCCGCAGATATGGTTCAGTGGAAAAACCTGCTGAAGCCGTAACACCGTCCAAACAGAAAAAAATCATTAAAACCGCTGAAAAATACCTTGATGAAAATGAAAATAATTTGTATCCGAGATTTGATGTGATAGAGATATTTTTTTCTGCCAACGGATATGGAATTCTTGGATGTAACCATATAACAAACGCTTTTTTAAAAAATTCATAAAGGAGGGGAAGAATGTCTATATACGCAATGGGAGATTTGCACCTGTCATTTTCCTGTGAAAAACCTATGGATGTATTCAAAGGCTGGGATAATTATGTTGACAGAATTACGGAAAACTGGCTCAGACTTATAAAACCTGAGGATACAATAGTACTGTGTGGTGATATTTCATGGGGAATGAATATGGATGAAACTATGGCGGATATGAAATATATACATGAACTGCCCGGTGAAAAAATTATTTTGAAGGGAAACCATGACTACTGGTGGACTACATACAACAAAATGGACAGTATACTGAAAGAAAACGGACTTGACAGCATACATTTTCTTCATAATAATTCATATATAGTGGAAAACACTGCAATATGCGGATCCAGAGGGTGGCTTTTTGAACAGGGACAGCCCCATGATATAAAAATTTTAAACAGAGAAGCCAACAGACTTAGAATGTCCCTTGATTCAGTAAAAGATGACACAGCAGAGAAAATAGTCTTTCTTCATTATCCTCCCGTTTATTACAATGAGATCTCACAGCCGATTATGGATGTTTTAAAAGAATATAACATAAAAACCTGTTACTACGGTCATATACATGGAGGAGCCCAAAGATTTGCCATAGACAATGTTTTTATGGATATTGATTTTCATTTGGTGGCAGCAGATTATCTCAAATTTTGTCCTGATAAGGTAAAATAATTGAATTTATGCGAAAAATTATTAAATATCTTAAAAATAGACTAGTATTTTATGAAAATATGTGATATAATCGTAAAATGATACTATATAGTATATACAGGAGGACTAAAATAATGAAATTAATTTCTAACAAAGTTTTGGATAACAAGAAAGTAGAACTTGAAATCCAGGTTACTGCTGAAGAATTTAAAGCAGCAGTTGATAATGCATTTAAGAAAAATTCCAAGAAGATTACACTTCCCGGTTTCAGAAAAGGCAAAGCTCCAAGAGCTATGATTGAAAAAATGTATGGCAAGGAAATCTTCTATGAAGATGCCATTAACGAATGTATTCCTACAGCTTGCATTGATGCTATTGAAGAAGCTAAAGCTGAAGCTGTTGAACGCCCTGAAGTTGAACTTATCGGCGAAGTAACAGAAGAAGGATTTTCATTTAAGGCAACATTTGCTGTTAAGCCTGAAGTAAAACTCGGCGAATATAAGGGACTTCACGCAGAAAAAGAAAGTGCTGAAGTTACAGACGAAGATATAAACAACGAACTCAAGAGAATTGCTGAAAGAAATTCAAGAGTTATTGATGTTGAAGAAGACAGAGAAACAAAGCTCGGTGATATTGCTGTAATCGACTTTGAAGGCTTTAAAGACGGAGTTGCGTTTGAAGGCGGCAAGGGCGAAGCTTATCCTTTGGAACTTGGAAGCGGCACATTTATCCCAGGATTTGAAGATCAGGTTGCAGGACATAAGGTAAATGACGAATTTGATGTAAATGTTACTTTCCCTGAAGAATACCAGGTTGAAGAACTTAAAGGTCAACCTGTAGTATTTAAGGTTAAGCTCCATGAAATCAAAGTTAAGGAACTTCCTGAAATTGATGATGAATTTGCTAAAGACATCAGCGAATTTGACACAATAGAAGAACTCAAAAAAGATATGCAGGAAAAAATGGGTGAAAGAAAAGCTCAAGTTGTTGATGAAAAGTTTGAAACTGAACTCCTCAAACAAGTAGTTGACAAGATGGAAGTTGAAATTCCTCAAGCTATGATTGATGCCAGAGTTGAAGATCTTATAAGAGATTTTGAATACAGAATTTCCAGCCAGGGCATGAATATGGATATGTACTTGCAATACACAGGTTCCAAAAAAGTGCAAGTGTAATTATTATGCTTGCACTTTACTGTTAATAGTGGAATTAACAAAAACAACACAAATTATCTTATAAATTAATTATTTTGTTACAATTTATGGATTAAAACGTATACAATTTCTACTATAATATAAGTGTTATTAATATTTATATTGGAGGAATAAGAATGAGTTTAGTACCTATGGTCGTTGAGCAGACAGGAAGAGGAGAACGCTCCTATGATATTTACTCAAGACTTTTAAATGACAGAATTATCATGCTTTGCGATGAAGTCAATGATGCAACAGCCAGTTTGGTTGTAGCTCAGCTTCTTTATTTGGAAGGACAGGATCCTGATAAGGATATTTATCTTTATATAAACAGTCCCGGCGGTTCTATTACAGCAGGCATGGCTATTTATGATACAATGAATCACATTAAATGTGATGTTTCTACAATCTGTATAGGTATGGCAGCTTCTATGGGAGCATTTTTGCTTTCATCCGGGGCAAAGGGCAAAAGATATTGTCTGCCTAACAGTGAAGTTATGATTCATCAGCCTTTGGGCGGTATGCAGGGTCAGGCAACTGATATGCAAATTCATGCCGAAAGAATTCTCAAAATTAAAAATAAACTTAACAGACTTCTTTCCGAACAAACCGGAAAACCACTTGAAGTTATCCAAAAGGATACAGAAAGAGATAATTTTATGGATGCTGAAGAAGCCTGTGCTTACGGTCTTGTAGATGAGGTTATGTACAAGAAAAAATAAGTAGGGGGGTAATGACAATGGCAAGAGGAAATGACGGAAAACAGGTTTACTGTTCTTTTTGCGGAAAATCTCAGGATATGGTGGATAAAATTATAGCTGGACCCGGTGTTTTTATCTGCAATGAATGTATAGAGCTTTGCCATAACATGATGGAGCCTCAGGCAGCAGGCAGAAACAGAAGAAAAAAACAGAAAAGCAATGATATAAATGTGCTTAAACCCACAGAGATTAAAAAAGTTTTGGATGATTATGTAATCGGTCAGGACGAAGCTAAAATTTCTTTGTCTGTAGCAGTTTATAACCACTATAAGAGAATTTTGCAGGAAGAAATCACTGATGTGGAAATTAACAAAAGCAATATTCTTTTGATAGGTCCTACAGGAGTGGGAAAAACCCTTTTGGCTCAAACACTGGCCAGAGTTTTAAATGTACCTTTTGCTATTGCTGATGCTACTACTTTGACAGAAGCGGGCTATGTTGGTGAAAATATTCTTCTTAAGCTTATTCAGGCTGCCGATTACGATGTTGAAAAAGCTGAAAAAGGTATTATCTATATTGATGAAATTGACAAAATAACAAGAAAAAGTGAAAATCCTTCCATTACAAGGGATGTAAGCGGTGAAGGTGTTCAGCAGGCACTTCTTAAAATTTTGGAAGGCACTGTGGCAAATGTTCCTCCACAAGGAGGAAGAAAACATCCTCAGCAGGAATATATTCCTTTGGATACATCAAATATCCTGTTCATCTGCGGAGGTGCTTTTGAAGGTATTGAAAAAGTTATTGAAAAGAGAATATCCAGTTCTTCCATAGGATTCGGTGCTGAAGTTGTCAGCAAAAAATCCAAAGAAAAAGATGAACTTATTAAACAGTTAGTTTCCCATGACCTTATAAAATTCGGAATTATTCCGGAACTTGTGGGCAGACTTCCTGTTATAACAACCCTTAAAGATTTAGACAGAGATTCTCTTATTCAAATTCTGTCAAAGCCTAAAAATTCAATTCTCAACCAATACCGTGCTTTGTTTGAAATGGACGGAATACAGCTTGAATTTGAAAATGAAGCACTTATTAAAATAGCTGATATGGCTATAGACAGAAAAATCGGCGCCAGAGGTCTGCGTTCTATTATGGAAGGCATTTTGGGGGAACTTATGTTCAAAGCTCCAGGTGATCCGACTATTGAGAAGATAATTATTACACCAGAATTTGTTGATAAAAAGGCAAATGCAACTATAATTAGAAATCCAGCTAAAAAAGAAAAAAGTTTTGCAGCTCTGACTTCCGGAGAAAAGAAACCTGTTTCCAAAAACAGAACTGTATCATAAAAATAATAAACAGCATTAACAAAGTAATATTTTGTCAATGCTGTTTAATTTTAAAATTTAATATTTTTACTATAAAAAATTATGCTGACTTACAAAAGAAAAATCATAGTATTACAATTCAGTTAAAAAATTTGTTTGCAGGGTTATTTTATTTCTTCTTTGATACGGTACTCCGCATTTTTTATTAAATTCATGAGTGAAGATGAAAAAAGAGGGTAGTTTTGTGCAAGGGATTCAGTTGTAATGGATATATCGTATGGACGATGGATTTTCTCCATGTTTCTTTGGGGCATACCACTAACAATAGCTTTGGCATTGCCCTCACAAAGAGCCATAACAGCTCCGGCATATTCAAAACAGGAGTATTTGTTTACATTGAAAAAGCTGTCCTGATTTTTTTCGTTTATCTCATAAATAATTCTGAAAACTTTGTATACAGATAACATAAGGTATGCGGAAACTTCATCGATAAGGTCATCATTGTCGGCTTTATCAAGCAAATCAAAAACAATATTAAGAGAATTTGCAATTAGTTTTTTATTTAAAACAGGCATTATGCTTCCTGTATTTTCCTTACCCATGGAATCAGGTTCGGGAATTTCATTTACAGAAATGGTAGAACCTGTTTTATCTGCTGAACGACCTAATATATAATCACAGGAAACACCGTAATATTCAGCAGCAGCTAAAAGAAAATCGAGACCGCATTCTCTGATTCCTTTTTCGTAATGGGACAACAATGATTGGGAAACTCCAAGTTCAGCTGCAGCAGTTTTTTGACTGATGTTTCTTTCTTTTCTAAGTAATGTCAGTATTCTGGCAAAATCATTTTTCATGATAATCCCTCCAAATTGAATTTGTAAAGAGATTATATTACATTATTTTCATTTTGTAAATACAAAATGTATATTTTTTTGAGTTTATTCTTATTGTTATAATATATTACTACATTTAGGAAGGAATTTTTGTATGAAAACATATAAACTTCATGTAATAAGACACGGAATGACTGACGGAAACAAAGAAGGCTACTATGTAGGTTCAAAGGATTTGCCTGTTTGTCCTGAAGGTATTGAAGAACTTAAAAGTATTTTAAATGAATTTGAATATCCTTATATAGAAAAACTGTATACAAGTCCGCTCCAAAGATGTAAAGATACAGCGGATGTTATTTATCCTGGTATG
The DNA here is from genome assembly GCA_020024175.1 of Oscillospiraceae bacterium. GTDB lineage: Bacteria > Bacillota > Clostridia > Oscillospirales > Ruminococcaceae > JAHHUA01. Next base: position 9,819 of record JAHHUB010000015.1, read on the forward strand.
GAGCAAAATATAATAGAAGAAATGCGTGAATGTTGTTTTGGAGAATTTGAGGGAAGAAAATTCACAGAACTTCAAAATGATGAAAATTATATCAGATGGCTGGGGGATTCTTTGAATAATCCACCTCCCGGAGGAGAAAGTGCTGATACATTTTTAGACAGACTTCTAAACGGTTTGGGAAAAATATTTAAAGATATGATGGACAATAATATTACATCTGCGGCACTTATTACCCATGGTGGTGTTATAATGAATCTTTTTGCCGCAATAGGATTGCCCAAACATTCTGTTACAGAATGGAAAACCATGAACGGCAGCGGATATACAGTTATACTCACACCGCAAATGTGGATGAGAGATAATTCCATAGAAATTTATGATGTAATTCCAAACGAAAAAAAGGAATATAAAGATTAAATATCTGTAAAAACTATTGCATTTCAAAGTGATTTATAGGATAATAAAATAAAGATTGTTTAAAAATCTTTAGACAATTTTATTAAAATATACTAGGAGGCAGTTTAAAATGTTTGATATTAATAAAAATGCTCCAAAGAGCATGGTACATTTGTATGTGGGAACAGGAAAAGGAAAAACAACCGCAGCAGTGGGCTTGGCAGTAAGATGCAGAGGAAACGGAGGAAAGGTTAAGTTTATCCAGTTTCTAAAAGGAAACGAAAGTGCTGAACTTGCTCCTCTTAAACAGTTGGGAATAGAAATTCTAAGAACAGATGATGTAAAGAAATTTACATTCCAAATGTCAGAACAGGAAAAAGAAGAATGTTCCATAAACTGTTCGGAATGTTTTAAAGAAGCTGCCGATGCTTTGGTAAACGGCGACTATAATCTCATTGTTTTGGATGAAGTTATAGATGCAGTAAATGCTCATATGCTTAAAAAAGAAGAACTTATTAAGTATATTCAGGAAAGAAACCCCAATACAGAAGTTGTTATGACAGGAAGAAATCCTGCTCAGGAAATTATAGATCTGTCTGACTACTACACATTTATGGAAGCTAAAAAACATCCTTATGACAAAGGAATTTTTGCCAGAAAAGGTATTGAATATTAGCTCTTTAATATAAGGAATGTGAAATATATGAATATGAGAAAAACCGTTAAAAGAAATGCAAAAAACGCAATGAGAACAAAATATGGCAGATCTATTGTTATGATAATGCTGCTTATGGGAATAAATATTTTGTTTTATCTGATGGATGCAATTATTACCCAGGCTCTGCAAATGCCGATTTTTGACGGAATTGAAGCCGGAATGACACCTTCCCTTATAAAAGATATCAACATCAGTATTCCGCTTGTGATAGGTAATATTGTTATAGTTATTTTTTATGCTTTGGTTATGTCCCCTTTATATCATGGTGTTTCAGGCTGGTTTTACCGTGTGGTTGGCGGAGAAAATTGTGAAATTGCCACTGCATTTAATTTTTTTGAATCAGCAAAACTTATGACAAAATCATGGGGTGCTGCAATTTCGATTTTTTTAAGAAAACTTTTTTACACAATATTATTCAGTATTCCCGGAGCGGCTGTTACAGGTATAGGTTTGTACTACAAAAAAATTTCTATGGGAGATTATGACCACAACAGATTTGTTTTGGCAATTTCTCTGGAAATTGTAGGTATATGTATTTTGGTTATATCTTCCATATACCTTTTTATCTATTTTAAAAAATATTCTTTGGTTAAATATCTTATCAACAAACATAAAAATATTAAAGCAAGAGAAGCTATAAAACTTTCCTGTAAAATTACCAAAGGCGAAAAAGGCAAAATAGCTGTGTTTGATTTGTCATTTATTCTGTGGTTTATTTTATGTATATTAATAATCCCTATTTTATATGTATTCCCATACTATATGACAAGTAAAGCACTGTATTCAAAAGTTTTGATTGAAAGATATTATATGGAACATCAGCAAAAAAACGAAGAAAACTCAGATATTGATGAAAATATGAAAGAATCTTCTGAAAATATATCCATGGAAAACTAAGGATTTTCTTATGGAAACAGGGATAAGTGAAATTAATTTGCTGAATAAATACTTCTTTTAAAAATCAGTTAAATATCAAAAATTTTATCTGATATGCAAAATTAAAATGAAAGGAAAGTGTATATGCCATCTGAAAAAATTATAAAAATTGTAGATGAAATCAAGAATCTAAGCAAAGGCAAAGAGGAATGTTACAAACTGATAATTGACCCTGATAAAACTCCAAATATTACTGACAGCAAATTCGGTGGGCTGCCCTATTGGGATATGAATAAATATTTTCCCACAGATGCCAGAGGAAATAAAATGATTCTTTTGGCACAGCTTAATTTGGAACAACTGGGTGTAAAAAAACCGCTACCGGAAAAAGGAATACTCCAGTTTTTTATTACAAATGATGGCAATTATGTTTACGGAATGAATTTTGACAATCCCACTGTGCAAACAGGTTTTAGGGTAATATATCATGACAGCATAGATTATTCCATAACAGAGGAAGAAATTATAGCAGCAGGTATTCCATTGGGAATTGATGATGATGAAAATATATACTCTCCTGTTATTAAAGAATGTTATGTAAAAGCTGAAAAATCCAAATCTTACTGTTCACCTGATGCACAATATGATTTTGATATTATTTTCAAAACAGCAGTTAAAAATGTTTTGGGAGAAGATACAGAAGATGTGGATTTTTACGAGTATCTTGATTTTTATAACAAAAATAATGATGAAGATCGGGATTATTTTTACGATGAACTTTCCTCTGACGGTCATAGAATGTTGGGTTACCCTTATTTTACACAGTCAGACCCAAGAGAGTATAATGATAATCTGAAAAAATATGACACACTTCTTTTCCAAATTGACAGTGAAATGATAGGTGACAGTGATTATGTGCTGTGGGGGGACTGCGGTGTAGCTAATTTCTTCATCCCACATGAAAAATTGGAGAAACTTGACTTCAGCGACATTCTTTATAATTGGGATTGCTGCTAATTTTAAATAAAAATATATTGACAAAGTTATGGGTATGTGCTATCATATACAGGTAATCAAAGAAGAACTCAGCGTTCTCACCTGTGCATGCTTTAAATGACACATGGTCAATAAGTTTTCTCTCTGTAATTTCTAGGGGAGTGTTATTGAATTTATGGGTGTATGCTGATATTTTTCTGCATACACCCTGTCTTTTTAACTAAAAACAGGTAGTAAATTTAGAATAAGGCATTATATGGAGGTGCTTATCATTAGCAAACAAGAACTGCTTATCAACGAAGAAATCAGAGATAAGGAAATAAGAGTAATTGATTTTGACGGAAGTCAGCTTGGTATTTTGTCAGCCAAAGAGGCTCTTAAACTGGCAGGCGAAAAAAACCTTGATTTAGTAAAAATCGCTCCACAGGCTGTTCCACCCGTATGTCGCATAATGGACTATGGAAAGTACAGATTTGAGCAGGCTAAAAAAGAAAAAGAAGCCAGAAAAAATCAAAAGGTTATCGAAATCAAGGAAATCAGACTTTCTCTGAGTATCGACACACATGACTTTGAAACAAAGCTGAATCACGCAAGAAAATTCCTTGAAGCAGGAAATAAAGTAAAAGTTTCCATCAAGTTTAAGGGTCGTGAAATGGCTCACCCTGAAATGGGAGAAGTTATTGTGAAGAAATTTGCTGACAGTTGTTCCGATATTGCCAACATTGATAAGATGCCTAAATTGGAAGGACGCAGCATGGTCATGTTCCTTTCTGCCAAAAATGCCAAGTAATTAAGGAGGAAATTAATTATGCCTAAGCTTAAAACACACAGCGGTGCTAAAAAGCGTTTTAAAATGACTAAAAACGGAAAGGTAAAGCATATGTCCATTTACAGAAGACATAGACTTACTCAAAGAAGCACAAAGCGTAAGAGAGCTTTGAGAATGCCTGCATACGCAGATCACACAAATGTAAGAGCAGTTAAACTTTTGATGCCTTACAGCAAGTAATTCAACAAGATAATAACTAAACGGAGGTAAATAGATATGGCTCATATTAAGGGAGCAATGATGACTCGCAAGAGAAGAAAGAAAGTTCTTAAACTTGCCAAAGGTTATTTTGGCGGAAAGAGCAGATTGTTCAGAACAGCTAAAGAAGCTGTTATGAAATCCGGTCAATATGCTTACATCGGAAGAAAACAAAAGAAACGCAACTACAGAAGTATGTGGATCACAAGAATTTCTGCTGCTTGCCGTATGAATGGTGTTAACTACTCCACATTCATGAATGGACTTAAAAAAGCAGGAATTACACTTAACCGTAAGATGCTCTCCGAAATTGCAATTAATGATGCTGCTGCATTTACAGCATTAGTTGAAAAAGCAAAAGCTGCATTGTAATTTTACCGAAATAACGCCCGTGTAATCTGCGGGCGTTTTTTGATAAATAAATATATTTATATACATTAATTTTGAGGGGTATTAATATAATGAAATTTATATCCTCAAAGGATAACAATAAGATTAAGGAAATAACTCGGCTTTTATCTTCCAAAAAAGAAAGGAATGATAAAGGTCTGTTTGTGGTTGAAGGACTCAGAATTTGTTATGACACAGCCTGTGGAAAAGTCAAAATAAAAGATGTTTTTATAACACATGATTGTATGGAAAAATTCCCTAAGGAAACCGAAACCATACTTAAAGTTTCCAAGGAACATTATGAAATTACCACAGAAATTGCGGAAAAAATTTCCGATACCAAAACACCGCAAGGCATATTCTGTATTTGTGAAATGCCATATATTGATGTTAAACTCAATTCAAAGGGAAATTATCTCATGCTCTGTTCACTACAGGATCCGGGAAATATAGGCACTATCATAAGAACCTGTGAAGCTTTTAAAACTGATGGACTTATTATGACGGCGGACTGCCCTGATATATACAGTCCAAAACTTGTGCGTTCCACTATGGGAGCAGCATTCAGGCTTAATATAATAATATATCCAAATGCTGAAACAGCTTGCAAAGCACTTAAAGATTTGGGAATAAAAATATATGCAGCAGCATTAAAAAAAGATTCCAAACCCATTACTGATATTAAATTATATGGTGGAAACTGTATTATGATAGGCAATGAGGGCAATGGACTTTCAGATGATGAAATTAATTTAGCTGACGAAAAAGTTATAATACCTATGAATGAGGAAAGCGAATCTTTAAATGCAGCAGTGGCATCTTCGGTTTTTGCTTGGGAAATGTTTAAAGGAAAGATTGAAAAGGAAAGTATTTAAAAATGGTTGAAAGTTTCTACTGGATATGGATACAGGAATTGTTCGGAGTAGGAAGCAGAAGAGCAGAACAATTTTTATCTTTGGGAATATCACCCGAAGATTTTTATAATATGAGAGAAAATGAAATCAGACATTTTGGAATATTTAATGAAGGCGAAATAAACAAAATAAAAAATACTACTTTAACAAATGCAAAGAAATCACAGGAACAGGCGTACAAGCTTGGAGCGGATATTATAACTCCGGATAATCCCATGTACCCTGTAAGACTTAAAAATATATACTCTCCACCCCTTACTTTATATGTAAAAGGAAAAATGCCGGATGTGGATAATAATTTATCCATAGCCATGGTTGGAACTCGTGAGTGTACTAATTACGGAAAAGCCGCAGCAGAATATATCACTGAAGGTTTAGCTAAAGCAGGTGTTGTAATTGTAAGCGGACTTGCTGTCGGCATAGATGGAATCTGCCACCAAACTGCATTAAACTGTAAAACCAAAACCATTGCAGTGGTGGGAAACGGTATAGAAAACACTTATCCTCAGACTAATATAGATATAAGAAACAGCATTATAAACGGTGGAGGAGCAGTGATTACAGAGTATAAACCTTATACTCAAACTATGGGATTTAATTTTCATATGAGAAACAGAATTATTTCCGCTTTATCTTCTGGTGTATGTGTGGTGGAGGCTGGAAAGAAAAGCGGTACTTTAATAACAGCTGCACATGCTCTTTCCCAGGACAGAGATGTATTTGCAGTTCCGGGAAGTATATTTGAAAAGAACAGCTACAGTTCAAATAAATTAATTCAGCAGGGAGCCAAAGCTGTAACTTGTGCAGAAGATATATTGGAAGAATATCTGGAATATAAAAATTATATATTAACAGAAAATATAAGAGAAGAAACTGAAAATATAAAAAATGAAAATCCGCAAATTAGTTTTAATACAGAAATAGTCAGTTGTGAGAAAAAACACAGGAAAAAAGCGCCATCTTATTTAAATAGTATACAGGCGGCAGTTTTTAACTGTATATCTGAAGGAGAAAAAACCAAAGAGGAAATCAGTGTTATAACTGATATACCTGTGGAAAAGGTTTTGTCGGCTATAACTCAACTGGAGATATTCGGAGAAATCAAAAGCAGCAACGGAAATAAATTTTCTGTCTGATTGTGATTTAAAAAAATTAATTTGTTTAATATATAATGTGAAACCTATATAAAGGAGAATGTAAATGTCAAATTTAGTAATAGTGGAATCTCCCGCAAAAGCAAAAACAATACAGAAGTATTTGGGAGAGGGATTTGAAGTAGTAGCTTCAAACGGACATATAAGAGATTTGCCGAAAAGCAAAATCGGCGTTGATATAGAAAATAATTTTGAACCTAAATATGAAAATATTAAAGGCAAGGAAAATCTCATTGCAGATTTAATGCACAAAGCAGAACTTTCAGATAAAATATATCTGGCAACGGACCCTGACCGTGAAGGGGAAGCTATTTCCTGGCATTTAGCTCATATTTTGGATTTGGATTTAGCAGATAACAACAGAATAACTTTTAATGAAATTACAAAATCCGGTATCAAAAACGGAATGGATCATCCCAGA
>JAHHUB010000150.1 GCA_020024175.1 Oscillospiraceae bacterium
GTTTTTAATAATGCATGTATCCCACTGTCAAAATTAGCAATCTATCCTGCAGGTGAACTATGTTTGTGCGAAAAAATGAATAAAAAACTCATAATAGGAAATGTATTTAAAGGAATTGATTATAAAAAGTTAGAACAAATAACTCGACTGTTAACAGACAATTTTATCAATGGACCGTGTGCAACATGTGAAGCAAAAAGAATTTGTCCTGCTTGTTTCATGTATATGAGCCAGGAAGGAGAATTTAATAAAGAATATTGTGGGAGGCAGAAGCAAACGCTTAAAGAGAGGTTTGGAGAGTTATATCAGATGTTAGAGGATAATCCAGATTTTATAAAAACAATGCAGATAAGTAAAGAATTTGTAAATGCGTTGGAAGTAAATAATTAGATTGGAGGAAGAGGCTATGCAGTATTTTAGATTACATATATTTTGCAAATATATTACTGGACATGATGCGGGATGTATTTATAATATGAAAAATCATGAAATGATCAGTATTTCAAATCCTTTAAATACAATTTTAGCGAAGGCACAAAGGAATGAACCTTTGTGTGAAAATGAAAGTTTAAAACTCAAGGAATTAGAGGAAAAAGGCTTAGGAGAATTTTATGAAGTTCCTGTATATGTTGAAAGTTTTCAATATGGTCCGAATCCTGCAATAAAAACAATGATATCTCCTAACTATTATGTAAAGCGGTGTTATATACAAGTAACGAATGAGTGTGAATTAGACTGTAACTTTTGTGAAGCAAATAATACTGTAAATAGGCGTACTGGATGCAAAAAATGGGATAATATCGATGCGAAGATATCTTTGAAAGAATGGGAAAGCATTATCGTTCAATTAAAAAAATTAGGATGTGATGAAATTTGTTTTATTGGTGGAAATCCATTTTTGAATTTTGATAAACTTTCAAAGATTGTAGAAATGGCAGTGAATGAAGGTATTATCAATTTTAGTGTATATTCTCATGAAATTGATGTCAACGATGGTATTCTTGCGTTTTTACAAAAATATAAGTTTATTTTTATAGGAACAGTTATTACATTTCAAAATGAAATATTTGAAAAAGTTACGGGTCAGCGTAAGGACACAATGCATCTTTGGGAAAGCATTAAAAGGTTAATTAACAACCAAATTAGATTTATGGGTAATATTGTTATAGGCAATTTTAATGAGGATGAAATAGAAAAGATTACAAATGCGTTTTTAAAACGACAAATTCCTTTTAAATACAATATTATATACAACAAACCATGGAACCGCTTCTTTTCAAAAAAATATGTAAGTAAGATGTATGATAAGGAAAAAGATTTTGGTTTCGTGACTAAAGAAAGCATAAGTTTTTTAAATGAATATAATAGTTGTTTATATGGACAGATATATATAAATATTGCTGGGGACATATCTCCGTGTCCTATGATGAACACATATGTCGTTGGAAATATTAGAGATGAAGGAGGAATTGTTGCAGCGGTTGCTTCTGAATCATATCAGAGAGTTGTTCAAATGAATAGGAATAAAATAGAAGGATGCAAAGATTGTTCCTATAGGTTGAACTGTTTTGATTGTAGAGCAATTGAATTTATGGCAACCAATAAAATTGACAAGCAAGAATATTGTAAGTTTTTCAAGGCAGGTGAGTCTGTTGAATAAAATAAATGTAGTTCAGGAATGTATAAAACTGATTGATAATAATTTCTTTTTTAAAGAAGGAGAACGAGAAACGTGGGATATTAACAAAAAAAATTTAGTGAGAGATGCAAAATTAGCAGAATCAAAAGAAGAAATCTTAGCAATAATTGACACTTATTTGATAGGATTAAAAGATCCACATACAAGGTTACTTTTTCGGGAAAGACCTTCGTATATTTTACCATACAATTTTATCTTCATCCATAAAAAATTATATTTGGAATGTGAAGAAGATTTAAAAAAAGTTATACTCATTAATCAAGAGAGTGTACAAACTATTCTAAATAGATATTCAGAAATTTATAAATCTTATCCATTGGTTTTAGTTGAAAATGAACTAATTAAAGACATTCAGTTTATGAAAAGAAGTTTTATTAGAAACGATTTACAAATTACCTATGATACTGGACATGAAAAAACATTATATCCGGTTGATACAGAAATATGGATGAAAAATTTAAGAAACCAAGCAAATGATTGCCAATTGAATTCTGTATCTATTCGGCGAATAGATAATGATTGCATATGTATACAGATTATTACATTTAGAGATAAAAGTGTAGTTTCTCAAATAATAGGTGGTTTGGAGCAGATACAGGGAAGATATAATACAATTATTTTTGACGTCAGAAATAATATGGGTGGTTATATTGAAGTGGCTAAGGAACTTGTAAGTAAAATCGTTGATAGTAAAGTACAAATGAATTATGAAATTGCAAGAATGGATGGAAATTTGATCAAAACCATGCCAGTGGAAATTCAAAAGAATACATACGATGGATTTCAAAATAAACAGATTATAGTTTTTGTAAACTATCGTACAATGAGTTCCGCGGAATATATTTTTGCATATGCACTTCAACTAAAAGGGATTCTAGTTATTGGTGAAGAAACTGCGGGGTTAAAAGATCAGGCAACGATAATACCTATTAATGAGGAAGTTTCACTTCAGGTGACTACAAAAAGATATATTCAAAATGGAAGATTTATTCAGAAAGGGGTAATACCAGATATTTTTGTAAAAAATGAAAATATAGATGTAAATATTAATGACGCATATATAGAATGGTATATGAAAGACAAGCAAAGAGCTGTGAGAGGATGAGTCTTATAATATTTTGCAAAAAAAAGGTTGGAGAAAGAAAATGAGTTCTTCAAACCTTTTTTGTGTACAATAATTTGTGGTCATAAAAAACCTATTTAATGGTCAGATTAATCTAAAATAAGAATATCAATGTTAGAATAAAAATGTAAGAGAGTATAGTAATTTATATATTATTGGAATAATTGAATCTATAAATTGGAAGATTCAAAGAATTTTCATAAAATTTGTGAGGAGGATAAAAATGGGTAAGAAGTTTTTTACATTAGAATCGGTAACAGAAGGACATCCGGATAAAATGTATGATGCAATTTCAGATGCTATTTTGGATGCACTTATAGAAAAGGATTCAATGAGCAGAGTGGCTTGTGAGACTTGTGCAACTACGGGTTTGGTAATGGTTATGGGAGAGATTACAACAAAAAGATCACCGAAAATTCGAATTATGTTTATAAAAAAGTTGACAAATATTTTTTTTGTAGTATACTTTGAACATCAAAGTATTTGAGATTCAAAATAATAGGTGGAGAAAAAAGATGATTGGAAAAATTTACGGGACGGGGATATATGCTCCGTCTAATATTATGGATAACCACACACTTGCACAAAAAGTTGATACAAATGATACATGGATCAGGGAGCGTACCGGAATTGTCAGACGTCATATCATTGAAGACGATACCACTGTTTCTATGGCATCGAAAGCAGCCAAAGAAGCATTGGAAACTTCGCAAGTTCGTGCAGAAGAAGTTGACTTCACTTTAGTGTCAACCATTTCTTCAAATATCATACTTCCTTGTGTAGCATGCGAAGTGCAGAAAGAAATCGGAGCCGTAAATGCTACGTGTTTTGACTTAAATGCGGCATGTACTGGTTTTTTATTTGCTTATAATACAGCACAGGCATACATTGCTTCCAAAATCTTTCAAACCGTATTGATTATTGGTGCAGAAACACTTTCTGGTATGGTAGATTGGACAGATCGCAATACATGCATCCTATTTGGCGACGGAGCTGGGGCAGTCGTTCTAAAAGGCGAAGAGGGCGGATTGTTCTCTACTGTTACTCACTCTTCTGGAAAGCAGGGTGCGGCACTTACCTGTGTGCCTGGCGGGTATATCAAAATGGATGGACATGCGGTTTTCCGTTTTGCAGTAAAGGAGGTTTCACAATGTATTCAGGAATTACTGGAAAAGGAAAATCTTTCATCGGAGGATATTGATTATTTTGTTCTGCATCAGGCAAATCGCCGGATTGTAGAATCTGTAGCCAAAAGATTAGAAACAGATTTGGAGAAATTTCCAATGAACCTGCAGGAATACGGAAACACATCTTCTGCAAGCATTCCTCTTTTACTCAACCAAATGAATCGAAGTGGATTGTTAAAGAAAGGCAATAAAATAGTCATGGCTGGTTTTGGAGCAGGTTTATCCTGGGGAGCAAGCCTTTTAGAATGGTAATTTCCAAAAGTGGATTACATAAATAAAATAAAATTGATCAAAGGAGAACAAAAAG
>JAHHUB010000151.1 GCA_020024175.1 Oscillospiraceae bacterium
GGATATAAATTAAGTGAAGAAGAAACGGTTATAGTAAAAAGAAATACTGAGGTCAAATTCATTCTCAGCTAGTGATATTCTTTGTCCACAGATTGCTGGATTAAATCAAAAATCACAAGCTTTCATTTTAAAAAAATTTAATAGGCATACAAGCTACAAAAAATATCCAGATAAGCCATAGACTTAATCTGGATATTTTGGGGTAAGAGTATTTTATGAAATCCTATAACTTGAATTTTTTTGGTTTATAGGTTGAAGATTTACAGTTATTTTAATTTTTATATTATTCGCAAAGTACATCCAAACCGCTCATTGCTAAAAGTTTTACTGCTGTATGCAAAGCACGTTTTCCTTCTTCACCACCGGCAGCTGCTGCAAATTCTCTTGTGTGAGTAGCAATACCTTCTTTTAATCCAATATAAGCTTGAATTGCTGGGATTTCATGAGTAACATTTCCAACATCTGTAGAACCTATTCCCTGACTTAAATCTCGTTCAATATAGTCTTCATGAATGAATTCCATGTTATTTCTGAAATAGGATACTAACTTCTTGTTATTTCTGACTTCTTTGTTTATTTCATCTTTTTGACGAATTTCAACAGTAGTACCTGTACACATTGCAGCACCTTTTGCACATTCTTCAATAATTTTTACAACTTCCTGCATATATTCATATTCCAATGCACGAATATTGAATAAGCATACTGCATGATCTGTAATTGTGTTATGTGCTGTTCCGCCTTCTGTAATTATACCATGTACTCTTGTATAATCCTTAAAATGAAGTCTCATAGCATCAACAGCATTAAACATTTGAATTACACCGCTGAGTGCATTAGCACCTCTCCAGGGGAATGCTGCCGCATGAGCTGGTTTTCCGCTGAATATAAACTCAAGATTTTCACAGGCAAATGATATATCATCAGGAATTGTTGCATCAGTTGGATGCATAATCATAGCAGCATCAAGGCCTTTGAATGCACCTTCACGAAGCATAAGAATTTTTCCGCCTACACGTTCTTCAGCAGGAGTTCCCAGTACCTTTAAAACACCGCCTATATTATTAGCTTGCATAATTTCTTTAAGTACAACACCTGCACCTGCAGAACTTGTTCCTATAATATTATGACCGCAGCCATGTCCTATTTCAGGAAGAGCATCATATTCTGCCATAAAAGCAATGGTTTTTCCGGGTTTTCCGGAATCATATACAGCTTCAAAAGAAGTTTCAAGTCCAGCAATTCCTTTTGTTACTTTAAAACCATTATTTTCAAGTAAATCACAGAGGGCTTTTTGTGCCTTTTTTTCTGTAAAAGCTAATTCCGGATTATTAAAAATATATGTTGATACTTTTTCAAATTCTTCTTTATGATTAACAGCAGCGGTTTCAATGGATTTTTTCATAGATTCTATTGTATTCATAATGTATATCTCCTTTTTAAATTTATAGATTTTTGTTCATATTAAATCATATGATTTGCTTTCATTATAAGCTGTGAAACTAAAGCAGAGAACCAATAAGTAGATGTCATTACAATAAATGATACGATAACAATTTTCCAACTGAGTTTCTTGAGAACACCAAGCTGTTCACCTACGGAAATACCTGCGAAAGCCAATAATGGAAGGCCTACCAGTCCGAAATTGAATTTTCCAACTGTTGAAACAATAAATCCTGACAATGGGGAAACAGGAATTGTTAAGAAAAATGAAATTAAAGTAGCCCACGCAAATCCAGGCAAATTAGGATGTTTTACAACATTTTTTAATATAATAGCAAGAGCTACCATTAGAAAACTTATTATACTGGCAATTACAAGTTCCTGCAGAGGTGTGTGTAAAGAGAACATTTGGATAGTACAAATAATTGCATAAACGAAAATTACTATTTTTATCTGTTCTAAAATATTAGATACTGTTTGTTTCATATGTATGTACCCCTTTCCTGGTTAAATTATTCAGCAACCTCTGGTTTAACTTTAAATACCTTTACTCTGAAATTTTCAATAGGTGTATGCAGCTTTTTATATAAGAAATTTGCTAAAGGAAGAGCAATAAATAATTCCATATATACACCTGTTACAGATGTAAGAAGTCCACTGGTTGCAGAATATGCCAAAATTTCTTCTTCAAGTTGAGGAGCTGCATTAACAAGAGCAGCAGTTGCAGCCTGCATCATAGATGCACTTCCCATTCCTGATGCCATTGCTAATGCAAATGGATGAAAACCAAGCATAATGCTAACAGGTGCCAAGAAAGAATAAAATAATGTACCAAAAACACTACCACTGATGTAAGTACCTAAAGTACCAATACCTTCAGCTGACTGTAACCCATATTTATCACCTATAATACCAAGTGCTGTATCACGGCAAAGTGAAAATGTTGAACCAACAGAAGTTCTTCCTAATCCGATTAACAAAGCTACAGGAAGGGCGATAAACATAGTTCCGAGATTTCCAAATTCCTGGAAAACTAAAGCGATACCTGATTCAAATACAACTCCGATTTTAGGTCCTGCACTGATACCAAACATTATTCCAAGAGGATAAAGAACGATTGATAATAAGAATGGTGCTCTTTCAATTTCTTTTTGTCCGATAATTTTTTTGATCGGAGGTATTATTTTTCCAAGAAGATGTGGGGAAAGAGCAATTCCAAGCAAAATTGCCCATATCATTGTCATGATTGTTACATCAATGCCCATAACCTTAAATTTAAGTGGTCCTATTGCTTGTGCAAGTAAACAAATAATTAAAGAAACTATCATACAATTTAATGTACCTGTATTTTCTTTTTTGTTGGTTTCGTCCATTATTAAGTCCTCCTTATATTTTGTGTTTAGTTTTTTACTGTTAATTATTTTTACCTTGTGTTTGGTAAATACTTAAATCACCATATTTTTCTTTCATAAGATTAAATTCATCTTCATTAAAGAATTTACAGGTGTCTTCACCATAACTCTTGGCAACTTCTAAAGCAAATCTTGCTGCATCTTCAACATCAGTGAAATGAGAAGCTCCAGTAGCACATCCGGCTACCATTGTTTCTGTTGATATTGCTACTCCCACAACAGGAGCTTTAGTAGCAGTTGAAGGCTGCAGGATACTGTTAAGATGGAAAAGTCCATTTCCGTAAGGAGTTATATCTTGTTGTGTAAGTGCAAATACTTCAGGATATTTTCCGGTAGTTATTTGCATAATATCAAGTAAATCATCACTTACTTTCAATATGTATCCTTCTTTTACTGTTGGAGAGATTGCGAAACCTCTTTTATTTATAATACGATTTCCCTTAGTTGTGTCGATAGAAAGAATAGCGTCCATTCTGCTGTCAACTTCAACTTCATTCATTTCGTCCATATTTACTGGAGAACCCATAAAAGGCACAGGTTTATGTGGCAGTGTGGGGGCATTAGGACAAACATGAGTACTTATAATTACATCGCCGTTAAGTTCATCACCATTTTTTTGCATTTTCAACAATTTGGCAGCTACTGTTAAAGCAGCTAATGCTCCATCGCCATCAGAAACAAACCCTGTTCTTACAGGTCTTGCTCCAAGTCCTCCCAATCTTCCAATAACTCCGATTGTAGGAACATTACCGCCATTTGTTTTTCCGTTCTTTCCACAAATAAGTACTTTAACAAAATCCGTACTTCCTTTTTCTCCATTTAAAGTAATTACATCTACATTTGCATTTGAATTAATTGATTTGAAATATTCTTTTACTTTATTTCCTGATGCGGAACTTGTATCAAGAATATCATATAATTCTATCAATTCTTTGATCATCATTGATTTTTTCCTCCAGACTAAACAGATACTGATAATTTGTAAAATAAATTTTACTTAACTACAACAAAAATTATAGCATAGCTAAAATTCTAATTCTATGTGTTTTACATATAGAAAAAAGCAATTATATTGTGCATGAAGCACTTTATTTAGATAAAATTAAATCAGCTCTTTAATAAAAACTGCCAAGTATATATTGAATATTTCGTCATTATTGCACAAATCAATACCTAATATATCACTTATCTTGCTTAATTTATAAGAAAGCGTATTTCTATGCATAAATAATTCTTCTGCTGTTTTTTTTCTCTCACCTTTATTTTTGGAGAAAACCTTCAATACTTCATATAAATTTGTTCCATGTTCATTATCATAATCAATTAATTTTCCCACGGTTTTTTCAGCATAATTTTTGAAATATTGATTATCGCTTTCTAAAAACCCTTGTTCTAAAATAGCATTATGAGTATACATAAAACTTTTATCCGGATATATTTTTC
>JAHHUB010000152.1 GCA_020024175.1 Oscillospiraceae bacterium
TCCTCTCTTTGTCAACTACCTTTTTTAACCTTCTACTTTTTTTATGCTTTTTTGCGATTTTTTGTCATTTTAGTATACAAGTTGCACAATAACCCGTGTTTTTTGCTCTTTTTCATACTGTTTTTACTATATTATATCATAAATATGTCCTAATATAAGACTATTTATTAACATCTTTTCCTTTGTTTTAACATTATTTTCCCCATTTTTTCTGGTTTTATCTATTTTATGTATTTATATGTAAAATAATGTATTATATTTCTTTGCATTTTTCTTTTTATTTTTATAAAATCTTATCTTTTTTCTCAAAACCACTGTTTTTTTTATCCGAATTTTTAAAAAATCTCTTTTGTATAAAAAAATTATTGACAAATTACTTCTTTTGTGATATGGTTAATTACACAAGTAGCTAACCAGTTTACTATCAAAGTCAAATCAATATTGTAAAAATTGATTTTGCAATTACTAATTTATAGGAAAGGGAGAGAAATTTGCAGTTAAAAGAACAAAATGGCGTATCTATTTATATACAAATCGCTGAAGCAATCAAGGAGCAAATCCTGCGTGGAATACTATTGGAAAACGAACAAGCCCCCAGCACCAATGAACTTGCCAAAAGTCTTTCCATAAATCCCGCTACAGCCGGGAAAGGTCTTAATCTTCTTGTTGACGAAGGTATTCTTTATAAGAAAAGGGGTGTTGGAATGTTTGTAACACAAGGCAGTCGTGAAAAAATTCTCACAGCAAGAAAAGAAGCTTTCTGTACCGAGCACATATACAAAATAGTTTCCGAAGCAAAAAGTTTGGGCATAACCAAAGAAGAATTAATAAAGATTATTAACAGTATTGACATTAAATAGGAGGATAAACTTATGTCAGCAGAACTTAAAGCAATTAACATTACTAAACAATACAAAGATACCAAAGCCCTTGATAATATTACCCTTTCCATTACACCGGGAAAAATTTACGGCTTGTTGGGAAGAAACGGAGCAGGTAAAACCACATTATTATCCGCTCTTACCGCTCAAATCCGAATTACTTCCGGTGAAGTTTTATATGGCGAAGAAAAAGTATGGGAAAATGAAAATGCTCTCAAGGACCTGTGTTTTTCCCGTGAAATTAATCCCGTAACATTTATGGGTCCAAATACCCTTAAAGTAAAAGACTATCTGGAAGCTGCCTCATCTTATCTGCCCCACTGGGACAAAGAATATGCTGACCGACTTATAAAGGAATTTAACCTTGACCCCAAGAAAAAAGTCAGCAAACTTTCCAAAGGCATGATGAGTATGCTTACTATAGTAATAGCCATGGCAAGTATGGCACCTATCACTATGCTGGATGAACCTGTGGCAGGACTTGATGTGGTTGCAAGAGAACTTTTCTATAAAATTCTTTTGGAAGATTACACCAAAACCAACCGTACATTTATAGTATCCACCCATATTATTGAAGAAGCTGTCGATGCAATAGAAGAAGTTATCATTTTGAATAAAGGCAAAATCATCTGTCAGGAAAATACAGTGGACTTTATTGGCAGTTACCAGCTTATTTCCGGCAAAGACAGTGTAATTGACGAAATCTCCTCAAAATTTGAAGTCATTCACACTGACACTTCAGGGAGAAGCAAGAGCATCTGTGTACATACTGATTATGACAGTGCCGAAAAACTTTGCCAAGGCTATAATGTAGATGTATCTCCTCTTTCTCTTCAAAAAATCTTTGTTTATTTGACAGAAGATAACAAATAGGAGGCAGTATATGAAAAACACATTTTATTTTAGACAAATACTTAAAAATATGGGTGTTGGCTTTCTAACCCTTATAGCTTTAACGGTTATGTGGTATATGATGGACATATTTAGTATAAAAGAAATTACATATATATTAATGTCATTCTTTTTGCTTTTTTCTCTTATAACAACAAATTCTCTTATTTCCATTTGTACACCACTGTCAATCTCCATGGGTTCTTCGAGAAAAAATTTTATAAAAACCGAGATTTTATCATCTTTAGCAATAACTTTAATTATTGCTGCAATTTCTGCAATTTCAATGATATTAAGTAAACAGTTTTCTCTTAACCTTTTTATAATGTATATATCTGTATTCTTTGGCCTTACAGGTATAGGGGAATTTGTGTCATCAATAATTTTAACTTCCAACCACGGAAAACTGATATTTACCATTTTTAATGTTTGCGCCGGTCTTTTCTCTGGAATAGCTGCGGGATTAATTGGTAGTTTTGGAAGAATTTTAGATCCTGAAAATAATTTCAATCTATTCAACAGCATTAGTTTTAAAACAGTTGCCTTAGTAATTTTAATTTCTCTTGTACTTAAACTTCTTTTTACATTGCTTTTTATAATCCGCATAAGAAAATATGAGTATAAGTAGGAGGTGTATTCAGTGAAATATTTTAAAAAAGATATAAAACTTATAATCATACCCTGGCTTATGGCTTTTCCTCTGTGTATATCGGTAATTGCTGATATAATTACATTTACAATATTAAAAATTACTTCCCAAGAAACATTTTTTCTTCCCGGAGCAGTAATCGGAATTTTCCTGTCAGCTTTTTTAATACCGATTTTCACATTAATATACTCAAATGTATATTTGGACTTAGCCATTTCCATGGGCAGAAAAAGAAAAGGGTTTTTACTAAACTCAATAATCGGAATTTTATTATTTACAATATTTCCTATAGTTATTTTGATATTAATATCAAATATTTACCCTGTTATTAACACCTTGTTTTTTAATGGACTTCCTTTTGAAGGAGATTTTTCGGGCTGCATAGATTTTAATACTGCTTTTTATGGTTCTCCCATAGTTTTAGGAATACTGGCAGCTTCAATCTGTATAGGTATTATATATTCAGCTGTAATAAGAAAATATGGTATTCAAACTGCAGCATTTATTTGGATGGTCTTCTGCTTCTGCCCAATGATTATAGGTAAAATCTCACATCTAAATTCAGCTCGGGCTATTATAATTACACTTGCATCAATTTTTATTGGTGTTATAATCACTGCTGTTATCATATCCTATATGTATATAGCAAAAGCTGATATTAAAATTTAATTGAATTATCGCCGAATTATGCTATAATTTATTTAAAGCCAATTCGGCGAATTTTTATATTTGAGGAGGATTTTTATGGATCAATCAAACAAAAGTTTTACATTTAAAAAAACAGTCTCTACAATAGCTCTTGCATATTCTGCTACTATGGCAGTAACAATAGCTGTGCAATTTTTGCTGAACTTTCTATTCGGAAGATTTTTCCCAAGTTTTCTCAATGGTCCTTATTACATTTGGTTTGCATCTATTATTCCGCTTTATTGTTTCGGATTTCCCGTTGCATGGTTAATATTTAAAAAAATCCCTGATAATGAGTCTAATTTTGAACCCGTTTCAATGCCCGCTAAAAACTTCATAAAACTGTTTTTAATCGGTTACGCATTTATGTATACCGGAAATATTATCTCACTGGGAATTTCAGCTTTAATATCAGTTTTAACAGGTAAAAGTTTACTTAATCCCATTAATGCTGCTATACAAAACAGCAATATTATTATGACCTTTATTTCCACAGTTATAATTGCACCTTTAGGTGAAGAGTTTTTATTCCGTTATCTTCCTTATAAAAAGCTATCAAAGTATGGCGACAAATCCTATATACTTGTAACTGCACTTTTCTTTGGACTTTTCCATATGAATCTTTTCCAAATTATTTATGCTTTTCTTTTGGGAATAATTTTAGCTTATATGTACAGCCGCACCAAAAACATGGTTTATAATATTTCTCTGCATATGATAATCAACTTTATGGGTGGCATAATAGGAATTATAATTCAAAACAATGAAATTGCTTTAACTATATTTGGAATAATTGCTATGATATTTGTTATTACAGGGGCAGTGCTTTTCTTCATGAACCTCAAAAAAGCCGTTTTTAGTGTTCCAGCAGAACCTGTACAAAGTCCTGCTAAAAACACATTTTTAAATTTAGGTGTAATTTGTTTCATAGTTTTATTTATAGTAGATGTTGTTGTAACTATTATATTGTCATAAATTCAGCAAAATATAATTACTTTGAAAGGAGAAGTATAAAATGGAAATACAAAACAAAGACACCACTCAAATCTGGCGTTCAATAGTAGCTATTATGATGGCTGCCGCTGGCTGTGCCTGTTTCATTATGAGTATGGTTTGCTCCATGATTGTAGCCAAAAAGCAAAAATAAACAAGTCCTATTCTTTGACATAATTAAACTATCAGCTATAC
>JAHHUB010000153.1 GCA_020024175.1 Oscillospiraceae bacterium
GTTTGGGAATGGTATTATTAAATACAAGTCAGTATTTGTAAAAATGAAGAAATTAATCAATATTTTAAAGGAGAAAGACTATGAGTAATAAAGCAATTTTAGTTGTAAGTTTCGGAACAACATATTTGGATACACTTAAAAAAAATATAGAAAATCTTGAAAATAAAATAGCCGAAAAACACACCGATTACAAGGTTTTCAGAGCCTTTACCAGTAAAATAGTTATGAAAAAACTGGCTGAAAAAGGTATTTTTATACCTGATGTGACAGAGGCTTTGGAAAAAATCCAAAAAGAAGGTTTTAATGAAGTAATTGTTTTTCCAACTCATATTATGAGTGGTTTTGAATATGATAAAATTTGCAGATTGGCAAAGCCTTTTGAAGAAAAATTTCAGAGTTTTAAAATAGGCAATGAACTTTTATGTACTATGGATGATATAGATTATTTTGCTGAAAATATGATTTCTGAATATCCTTTATCCTGTGATGAAGCTATGATTTTTGTAGGTCATGGTACAGAACATCATGCAAATATTCTGTACTCTGCAATAAATTATATGTTCTTTCACAAAGGTCACTCAGAATATATGATTTCCACAGTGGAGGGATTCCCTGATTTTCAGGAAACTTTTGCGGATTTAGCAAAACAAAACAAAAAGAAAGTAAAAATAGCACCACTGCTTTTAGTAGCTGGAGATCATGCTACCAATGACATAGCGGGAGATGAGGAAGACAGCCTCAAAATGCAGCTTAAATCCAAAGGATATGAAGTTGAGCCATATATCAAGGGATTGGGTGAATATGAGTTTATTATTGACCTTTATTTAAATCATTTGGAAAAGGTTATGAATAAGTAAATCTCTTCATTATAATGATAAATGGGTGAAATTGCAGTTGAATTACCAAGAATTGAAATTTCGTATAAATAAAAGAGGGAGCCTAAGTGAATGAATAATATTTGGACTGTTTGGAAACCCACAGATATTATAGAACGCAAATATGACATTTATAAATTTATTGATGATGGAGATGATATTCGTTTGTATCTGAGATCTGTTGACTCTCCACAAAAATTAACTCTCAAGTTTCAGGGAATGGTGTATGCTTACCGAAACCGACTTGAGCTTGCAGCTCTTTGCACAATAAATGAAATTATTGATGAGAATCATAATTTAGATGCATCTAAGTGGACTTTTTTTATCGTTAAAAATTCCACATTTGCAAAGAGCATTGAAGAAGAATCACAGGGGATTTATCCTGAATCTAGGTTAATACATTTTGCTGTGGTTGCAGGAAGCTATCTTATGGAATTTATAACTGATGCAATGCCTATTTTGACTGATGGATGGGAATAAATTTTTTTATGATTATCACTGAGTTGTTAATTTTGTTTTGCCTTTTTAGCAAAATTTATTAATTTCTAAAAATTCCATTTGAATATTATATAATATATTATTTTACGGGGGTACTTTATGGAAATTTTAAGCTATAAAGACAGTCGATTTTATCTTGGTGACAAGCCTTTTCAGATTATTTCAGGGGCAATTCACTATTTCAGAACCTGTCCTCAATACTGGCAGGACAGAATGAAAAAACTTAAAAATTGCGGATTTAACACTGTAGAAACTTATATGCCTTGGAATTTGCATGAACCTGTTGAAAGTCAGTTTAATTTTACAGGTATACTGGATATAGAAAGATTTATAGAAATTGCAGAAAATCTGGGACTTAAAGTTATTGTAAGACCGGGGCCTTATATATGTGCCGAATGGGAATTCGGCGGTTTTCCGTCTTGGCTTTTAAAAGATGGGGATATGAAGCTCAGATGCTATTACAAACCTTATTTAGAAAAGGTGAGAAATTATTACACAAAAGTTATGAATGTATTAAAACCGCATCTTGCTACCAATGGCGGCAATATAATAGCTATACAGATTGAAAATGAATACGGCAGTTTCGGCAACGACAAAAAATATCTTAGATATATTGATGATTTGATGAAAGAATTAGGCTGTGATGTATTTATGTTTACTTCCGATGGTGGATTAAACTGGATGCTCAACAATGGAACACTTCCTGATGTATTTAAAATAGTGAACTTTGGTTCAGGTACAAAAAGAAATTTTGAACAACTGAAAAAACATCAACCCAATGGCCCATATATGTGTGGTGAATTTTGGAATGGCTGGTTTGACCATTGGGGTGAAAACCACATTACCAGAGATAAGGAGAGTGTGGGTGAGGAATTGGAAGAAATGCTGTCTGAAAACGGCAATGTAAATTTCTATATGTTCCATGGAGGTACAAATTTCAATTTTTACAATGGTTCAAATTTTGACGGTGAAAAGATACAGCCTACAGTTACAAGCTATGACTATGACTGTCTTTTGTCAGAAAACGGAAATATGACACCAAAATATTATTTGGTAAAAGATATTCTGAAAAAACATGGATTTGAAACCGATATGCTTGATGTTTTTGATATTCCCTGTGTGAAATATGAAGATGTAAAACTTACACATTCAGCTCCATTGTTTGAGAATTTATTAAATTTATCCACACCTGTTAAACAAAGTTATACTTCCACAATGGAGGAAATGGGACAATCCTATGGTTTTATTTTATATCGTACCTATCTTACATATGAACAGGAAAAGAGAGAACTGCATATAGATAATGTTCATGACAGAGCAATGATTTTTGTAAATGGTCAATTTGTCGGGATAAAAGATAGAATGGGCAGAAATGACAAAATAGAAATTGAAGTTAATGATGGTGAAACTTTAGTTTTAGATATATTAGTGGAAAACCTGGGCAGAATTAATTATGGTCCATTCATCAAAGACAGAAAAGGTATTACTGAAAGAGCAAGACTGGGACTTCAAACTATCAACGATTGGGAAATTTACAATTTGCCGTTGACTGACCTTTCAAAACTGCAATACAGCCATATAAAATCCATAGAAAAACCTTGTTTTTACAAAGGAGTATTAAATATAGAAAATAAACCACAGGATACTTTCTTAAACTGTGAGAACTTTACTAAAGGTGCAGTATTTGTAAATGGGGAAAATCTTGGTCGATTTTGGGATATAGGTCCTCTTAAAACCATATATATACCTGCTCCCATGCTGAAAACGGGAGAAAATATAATTGAAGTATTTGAATTGCATAAGCTAAAAGAGGAAAAGCTACAATTTACAGATAAACTCACTCAGTATGAAAAATAACATAAAATAAAATTGCTTCATAGCATAAAAGAAAACAGTCTGAAATATTGCAATTATTATACAATATTTCAGACTGTTTTGTTTATAAAACTTTATTTTTGGATGGTCAGTTTTGCTTTCATTTAAAAAATGATTGGTTTTGCTTACAGAGAGTTTATTTCTCTGATAAGTTTTTCCTTTTCATCGGGGATTTTGCCCTTTATCTTTAAAATATTGGTAGGGTGAGTGGTGTCAAATATCGTGTTTGACACAGGTTTTAAATTTTCCAAAAGGCATTTGACTTCTTCCAATCTTTCAGTTCTGCCTGATGGAAAATACTCACCTTTATCAGCCATTTCCGCCAGTTGGGTACCGTCAAACAGGGTTAAATTCATGGTGATTATTTTATTGGTATTAAATTTATTCAGCATATCAGCAGTTAATTTGGCATTTTTTATACCATTATCTTTTCCTGACAGTCCATACATAATTATAGAGTTAAAAGGTAAATGTACAGTATTTAATTTTTGTCCTGCTCTTACTGAATCAGCTACAGTATTTCCCTTATTTATAAATTTTAAGATTTCATCACTGCCTGTTTCAAAACCTATATACAGGAGTCTTAAACCTGCATTGTGCAAATCGGAAAGTTCTTGATTGCTGTATTTTAAAATGCTTCTGACAGATGAATAAGATGCCACTCTGGCACAATAGGGAAGATGTTTTTTTATAAGTTTTAAAATCAGCATCATTCTGTCATATCCAACAGAAAGGGGATCTGCTCCTGTAAGAAAAATTTTTTCTGTGTATTTATAACCATTCATAAGTTCAAACTCAATATCTTCCAGGGGAACTTTGGTGTAAATGCTGTCTTTATACATGGAGCAGAATTTGCATTTATTATAAGGACATCCTGTAGTTACAGGAATTAACATGGTGGTAAGTTCGTCCTGAGGATAATACACAGTATTATCATTTTGATACATAAAATCAACTCCTTATATTAATTGTACCACTATAAAAATATATGTAAATAATTTAGTAATCAATTAAATTTTTCACTTTTTTATGGTAAAGAAGTGAAAAA
>JAHHUB010000154.1 GCA_020024175.1 Oscillospiraceae bacterium
CTGTTTGTTCTTTTGTGGTTTCCTGATTTTTTTGCTGTGCCAAGTAATAGGAATAATTGCCCTTATATTCGGTTTTGCCATCGGAAGTTATTTCCACGATTTTAGTGGGAACCTTGGATAAAAGATAACGGTCATGAGATACCATTATTATTGTCCCAGTAAACTCATTTAATGCTTTATCCAAAACTTCTTTGGTATTTAAGTCCAAATGGTTAGTGGGTTCGTCCAAAATAAGAACATTACCTTTTTCCATCATAATAAGGGCGAATTTAAGCTTTGCTCTCTCACCTCCTGAAAGTTTGCCAACGGGTTTGTAACATTCTTCTCCTGTAATAAGGACACTTCCAAGAATATTCCGAATTTCAGTTTCATATACAGAAGGGTATCTGTCCCAAATCTCGTTTAATGCTGTTTTTTCAAAATTTAAATCTCCGTTTTCCTGATCAAAATAAGAAATTTTAACATTTTTCCCCCATTTGATATTTCCGCTGTCAATGGGTATAATATCTTGAATGGCTTTTAAAAAAGAGGATTTTCCCACTCCGTTTTCTCCAATTAAAGCCACTTTTTCTCCACGCATTACATCTAATTCAAAATGCTGCATTAGCTGTCGTCTGTCATTGGCAGAGCCTACGGAAAGACATAAATCATTTACATGGAGAATATCTTTGACAGGTTCCATTTTGTAGTCAAAACGGAGTTTGGCTTTTTTGGCAGGGGCAGGGGGTTTTTCAACTAGCTCCATTTTTTCCAATGTTTTTCTGCGGCTTTTAGCCATGTTTGAAGTAGAAGCTCTTGTGAGGTTTTTATCCACATAGTCTTCTAATTTTTTAATTTCGGCTTGCTGTGCATCATAAACTTTCTGCATTCTGGCAATTCGCTCATCTTTAAGGGTTAGATACTGTGTATAGTTTCCCGGATAGCGGTACATTTTGTGATCCTCTATTTCACACATGGATGTAACAAGATTATCAAGAAAAAATCTGTCATGAGAAACTACCAGCAAAGCACCTTTGTAAGTTTTCAGATAATCTTCCAGCCAAGTGAGGGTTTTAAAATCAAGGTGATTGGTAGGTTCATCCAGGATTAGAAGTTTTGGTTCTTCCAATAGAAGTTTACAAAGAGCAAGCCTTGTTTTTTCTCCACCGCTCAATGTGGATATAACCGTATCAGATGGCTTGTCTGAAAATCCCATACCGGTTAGAATTTTGTTTATCTTAACATTTATATTGTAACCATCTTTTGCATCTACAAAGGCTTGCAGCTCATTGTAGCGGGACAAAGCATTGGTGTATTCAGATGTGTTTTGTGGGATTTTGCTCATATCTGAAAAAAGTCTGTTCATGTTTTCCAAAGCTTTGTTCACATCATTAAAAACAGACTGCATTTCTTCTTCAATGGTTGAGGAGGAATTAAGCCCACTGTTTTGTTTTAAAAAACCCATGGAAAAATTACTGCCTAAATCCTTTGTGCCGGATTCAAAATCCAAACTGCCTTCTATAATGTTTAGCAGAGTGGATTTTCCTGCACCGTTTATTCCTATAAGTCCGATTCTGTCATTATCTTCTATTACAAGATTTATATTTTCTAGTATAAGTGTTGCACCGTAATATTTTGATATATCATTAAGTGAAATAAGCATAAAATAACCTCTTTATATTTATAATAAATATATTCTATCAGATATTTTTAACTTATGCAACATTAAAAAAATCAGTGCAAAATAATGAATTATTTAAAAATAAAAGGTGAAAATTTAAAAATTTTATAATAAAACTTAATTGTGTAATATCACAAATAAGTGAATTATATATTACAGCATTTCTGTGTTCTGATTACTAATAAACTATTGAAGTTTTGTAAAATTATGAGTATAATAAAAAAAGATGGTTAAATTATATTTATATAAAAATATAAAAAATTTAGATAAGGGGCTGTTTAGTTGATTACATCTTTTGATTCATCTATTATTAAGGTTGTAAGTTTTAATCTCAAGCGTGATGCTTCCATGGGTAAGAAAAACAAATGGAATGACCGTAAAGATATTGCTGCGGATATAATTAAAAAATCTGGTGCTTCAATAATTGGTGTTCAGGAGCTTTTGCCAACTATGAAAAACGATTTTAAAAATATTTTAAATAATCAGTTTACAATTATAGGAGAAGGACGATATGGCGGAAGTAAACCATCTAATGATGAACATTCAGATATTATATTTAAAAATGATAAAATCGAAGTAATTGAACATAAGACTTTCTGGCTTTCCAAAAAACCGGAAAAACAATGCAGCAGAGGCACATTGGCAGTGTTTCCACGCATTTGTACGGTTGCCGAAGTTCTTATCAAAGACACAAATCAAAAAATCCGTGTATTCAATACTCATTTTGACCATATTTCATGGATTGCCAGAAAATTAGGTGTCAGAATTATTCTTGAATATATGAACAGATTTAACAATATTGAACCTATGCCTACAATATTAATGGGCGATTTAAACTGCAAACCGGATAGTAAAGCTGCCAAAATTTTAAGATATAATCTTCATAATTATAAATCAATTCATCTTAATGATGTATACACACGCTGTGATAAAAATGAGATGTGCAATACTTTTCATAATTTCAAAGGAATAAAGGATAACAGAAAACAGCCTATTGACTATATGTTTGTTTCCGATGATTTTGAAATTGAAAAAACTTATATTTCAACTGAGGATTATAACGGACAATACCCATCGGATCATTATCCATTGGTTGCCCTTTTGAAATTAAAGCCTGTTATGGCATAAAAAAATAACTGTATATCTGTGTATTTTTCCGTATTATATATTTATGACTTTTACAAATAATATATTATAGGTTTACAGACAGCTATTTACAGAGATTTCGATGGATTTAATGAAATGATTGCTGAACTTAAAAAAGCTGCTTTGGGACGTTTTGGTTCAGGTTAGGCTTATGTTGTCAGCGATAAGGAAGGTGTTCTTTCCATATGCTCAACTCCAAACCAGGATGTTCCTGATTTGAACAAATTTATTCCATTAATTACTGTTTATATATGGAAACACGCATATTACCTGGATTATCAAAACAAACACCCTGACTACTTTGATGCACTTATCACTTTGATTAATTGGGATATTGTAAGCTGTTCTTATGACAACAGATAATATTTCTTAATATTTAGTAAAGTAAAATTTGCTGTATAAAAATAAAACGGAACACATAAAATCATTGATGATTTTATGTGTTCTGTTTTTTGTGTTTTTTAAAAATTTATCTTCAAAGTTATTCGGACTTATTTTTCCTAGAATTATTTTCTTCATTTTGAGCTTGGATTTGTATATAAGCTTTTTGTACAGCTTCCAAAATATCAGTTAAATCCATATCTACAGAAGCGGATAAAGGTTCACCCTTGCCTTCCTCAGGCTGTTCTTCATTTGCAGCATTTAAAACATCTATGATGTTTTTGCCCATTGCCCAGTTTTCAAAAGCTTCTGCCTGTTCATACCATTCTTTATTTAGTTTAGAATTGCGTTTATATCCGGCATCATCTTTAAGTTCTTTATTGGTGAAAACTTCTTCAGCAATATCATTGGTAATTACACCTTTGGAGTCAAAGTCAAAATGAGATTTAACCATATCTATTGATATATCTAAAACTTTTCCCTTATCATCCAGTGTAAGAGCACAGCAAGTGGTTTTGGTTTCAGCTCTTCCATCATTTGCCATGTCAGCTCCTGCGGCATATCGTTTTGAAACAATTCCCAAAGCGGTTTTGCTTCCGCATCCGGTCAACATAAATAAACATAATAAAACTGCAATGAATTTTTTCATTATAATATCCTCTCTTGTGTTTAATTTTAATATCAATTAATTTTATCATAATTAGAAGAATAAAACAAGAAAGTATTAAAAAAATCCTCAGTCTGAAAAGACTGAGGATTACAGGTTTTATTTGTTTTGAGAAGATGAGGATTCAGATGAGGAACTCATTTCATCAGAGGAAGATGACGAAGATGACATATCATTGCTGTTTGCCTCAGATACAGACATTTCGTTTTCACTGCCCAAAGCCATGAAAACACCTCTGTTTAAACCGTCATTTATAGCTGAAATAAGTTTACCGCTGACAACCAGATTTTTATCCAGTTCTTCTACAATATCTTGGGGAGTATATAGAGGTTTTAAATCCCAAACTTCTTTTCCTACAAGATAATCAGCTAATTGC
>JAHHUB010000155.1 GCA_020024175.1 Oscillospiraceae bacterium
AAATTTATATACCATAATAAAATGTAATTAGATAAAAGGGAGTAACCGACATTTAATATGAATGTTGGCGGCATCGTCAGTACGGTGGAAACACCCGGTGCCGTGTTATAACTGGTGAGACTTTTATTGCCTAAAGAGAAGGCAATAGGAGTCTTTTTTCTTTTAAACTCCTAAGCCTTTTCGCAAAATATTTATTTAAAATCAGGAGGAAAAGGCGATGAAGGAATTTTATCAGCAAACAATCACAGAAATAAGGACAAATCTAAACAGCCATACCAGTGGATTATCCGAAGAAGAAGCAGAAAGAAACCGCAAAAAATACGGAAAAAATGAAATCACTGATGGCAAAAAGAAAAAAACATGGCAGATTTTTTTGGAACAATTTAAAGATTTTCTGGTAATTATTTTAATCTGTGCTGCTGCTGTATCGGGATTTTTGGGAGATTTTGAAAGTACCATTGTAATTTTAGCTGTAATTACTTTAAACGCTATTTTAGGAACAGTACAAACAATAAAAGCCGAACATTCCCTGCAAAGTTTGAAAAAACTCTCTGCCCCTGAGGCAAAAGTCATCAGGGATGGAATGATTAAAAAAATCCCTGCAGAAGAAATTGCTGCAGGAGATATAGTAATGATTGAAGCAGGAGATTATATTCCTGCTGACGGAAGAATTATTGAGCACTCCAGCCTTAAAATAGATGAAAGTGCTCTAAGTGGTGAAAGTGTTCCCGTTGAAAAAAACACACAGGTATTACAAGGTGAAACTGCTCTTTCAGACAGAACTAACATGGTCTTTTCCGGAAGTTTTGTAACCTACGGACGGGGAAGTTTTATAGTAACCGCTGTAGGAATGAACACTGAAGTGGGTAAAATTGCAGGGCTTTTAAAATCCGCTTCCGAAAAGAAAACACCATTGCAGCTAAATCTTGACAAATTCGGACAAAAGCTCTCTGTATTAATTTTAATTTTTTGCTCAATACTTTTTGGAATAAGTGTTGTAAGAGGTGAAAATATCGGAAACGCTTTCCTCTTTGCCATAGCTTTAGCTGTTGCCGCTATCCCGGAAGCATTAAGCTCTATTGTAACCATTGTTTTAAGTTTTGGTACTCAGAAAATGGCAAAGGAACACGCAGTTATCAGAAAACTTCAAGCGGTAGAAGGACTGGGCAGTGTTTCTGTTATTTGTTCTGATAAAACAGGTACCCTTACACAAAATAAAATGACAGTGGAAGATTACTACACCAACGGAAAACGCATAAATGCCAAAGATATTGACCTGTCTGACAGTTGCCAAAGACTTTTGCTTTCCCACAGTATTTTGTGCAACACTTCCACCAATGAAAAAGGCATAGAAATCGGCGACCCCACTGAAACTGCCCTTATAAATTTAGGTACAAAACTTGGTGTTTCCATTTTGGAAGAAAGAAACAAATACCCTAAAGTATGTGACCTCCCCTTTGACAGTGACAGAAAACTTATGTCATCTGTTCACAATATAAACGGCAACAATGTAATGATTGTAAAAGGTGCTGCAGATGTAATGATAAACCGTGTTTGTCAAATTAAAACACAGGATGGAATACAAAATATAACCGACAATGACAAAGAAAACATACTTGCACAAAATCACACTTTTTCAAAAGAGGGTTTGCGTGTACTTGCCCTGTCTTTTAAAAATAATTTTAAAAATGAATTCATCTCAGAAGAAGACGAAAATGACCTTATATTCTTAGGGCTTATTGCTATGATGGACCCACCCAGAATAGAATCTGCCGAGGCAGTTGAAAAATGTAAAAAAGCCGGTATAAAACCAATAATGATTACAGGCGACCATAAAACCACCGCTTCCGCTATTGCAAAGAGAATTGGTATTCTGGAAAATTTTGATGAAGCTTGTGAAGGTCGTGAAATTGATAGTTTATCTGATGAAGAACTTAAAAATTTTGTAGAGAAAATTTCAGTTTATGCCAGAGTTTCCCCCGAACACAAAATCAGAATTGTTAAAGCATGGCAGGATAAAGGCAATATAGTAGCTATGACAGGGGACGGTGTAAATGATGCTCCCGCTCTAAAACAGGCTGATATTGGAGTGGCAATGGGAATTACAGGTACCGAAGTTTCCAAAGATGCAGCATCTATGGTTTTAACTGATGATAACTTCTCCACCATTGTTAAAGCTGTGGAAAATGGCAGAAATGTTTACCGCAATATTAAACATTCCATTGAATTTTTGCTTTCAGGTAATTTCGGTGCAATTCTTGCAGTGCTGTATGCTTCCATAGGAGCACTTCCTCTGCCCTTTGCACCTGTACATCTTTTATTTATAAATCTTTTGACAGACAGTATGCCCGCTATAGCTTTAGGCTTGGAACCTCATTCGCCTGATGTTATGAATGATAAACCCCGTCCTGTAAACGAAAATATCTTAACTAAATCTTTTTTGGGAAAAATAGGTCTTGAAGGTCTTATTATCAGTATTATGACTATGACAGGTTTTTATATGGGTTATCTTGAAGGAGGAGCTGCTCTTGGCAGTACCATGGCTTTTGGTACTCTCTGTATTTCAAGACTTATCCATGGATTTAACTGCAAAGCAAAATCTGGTATCAAATTCCTTTTTAACAACAAATATTTGATTTTTGCATTTTTAACAGGTATGGTTTTAATTCTGTCAGTGCTTACAATGCCCATATTCAGCAGTGTATTTAAAGTTATACCATTGGATTTTATACATATACTGATCATATGTCTGTTGGCATTTTTAAATCTTCCTATTATTCAGTTTTTTAAATATATTATAAGGAAACAAATAAACAGAACAGGAGAATAAATATGTTTATGACTATTTTAATCCCCTTTGTAGGTGGACTGGGTATGTTTATTTACGGTATGCAGATTATGGCACAGGGTCTTGAAAATGCTGCCGGAAATAAAATGAAATCTTTGTTGGAAGCCCTTACTAAAAACAAGTTTATGGGTGTTCTGCTTGGTGCATTTATCACTGCGATAATTCAAAGTTCCTCCGCTGTTACTGTCATGGTGGTGGGTTTTGTAAATGCAGGTATTATGAACTTAACTCAGGCTATGGGTATTATTATGGGTGCCAATGTGGGAACCACTATTACAGGCTGGCTGGTTTCCAGTTCCGAATGGGCAAAATATCTGACACCGTCTTCTTTAGCTCCCATAGCAATTTTCATAGGTGTTATTATTATGCTGACAGGTAAGCGTTTTTCCGTAAAGGAAACCGCAAATATAATTATTGGCTTTGGACTTTTGTTTATTGGCATTAATATGATGTCTATGGCAGTAGCTCCTCTTAAAGAATCGGAGTCTTTCTGTAATATTTTCACTACTTTAGGTCATAATCCTCTATTGGGAATTTTGGCAGGAGCTGTTGTAACAGCTGTAATTCAAAGTTCATCTGCTTCTGTGGGAATACTGCAAAGCTTGGCAGCAGCGGGATTAGTTCCTTTCAGTTCTGCTCTTTATATCATTATGGGACAAAATATCGGAACCTGTGCCACAGCTATCATATCAGGTTTAGGTGCAAATAAAACCGCAAAAACTGCTTCTCTGATGCATTTGCTCTTTAATATTATAGGAACTGTTATTTTTACTGTTGGATCCTTTGTCTATATCAGCACTGTAAAACCTGTATGGGCATCCGGAACCATCACGCAAACCGAAATCAGTATTATTCACACCATATTTAATGTAGTTACCACAATTATTCTTTTCCCCGTATCTGATTTAATAGTTAAACTGGCTCTTAAAATAAGCGGTGCTAAAACAGAGCCTAAAGAGAAAAAAGATGTTTTGCTTGATGAAAGAATTTTAGAAACTCCCGGAATTGCTATTCAGTCAGTTAAATCCGAAGTTATACGCATAGGTGGAATTGTAGAAAATTCTCTTATTTGTGCAGGACAAATTCTTTTTAATAGAGATAAGAATTTAATTCAAAATATAAAAGATGCAGAAGTAAAAGTGGATAAATTAACAGCCATTGTTTCTGATTATGCCATTAAGCTCTCTTCTCTTAATATCAGCGAAAAAGAACATTTAGAGGTAAATTATATGCTCAAAGTTCTTTCGGATATGGAAAGAATCAGCGACCAATGTGAGAATATTTCAGAATATATCTCGCAGCTTTGCGAAAGCGGAAATAGCTTTTCGGAAGATGCAGAAAATGACATGAAGGAAATGGCTACAGTCTGCATAGAAA
>JAHHUB010000156.1 GCA_020024175.1 Oscillospiraceae bacterium
AACTTTTTCTTTCAATTTTTCAGGCTGTGGAGATATAATGTTTATATTTATAAAATTATCTCCCCTGTTGTCAGCAAAAATCTTTTCGTTATTTTCTTTTTTTATTTTAGGAATTTTGTTATGCATATTTAAAAGTGATTGATAGGAATAAGGAGCTTTCGGAAATTCAAATACTATAATATCCTTGTAATATTCATTGGGATAAGCTTCTATGGCTTTCTTTATACTTTCCTCATTAACAGTGTATATTTTTATTATCACTTTGTTCTCTTCTTCAAAAAAAGTGTTTTCAAAAATACCTCCATGATCATCTTTAGATAATGTATCCAATAAGTAAGTTTTTATATCAGATGCCTGTTCTACCGCTTTGAAAAGTTTTGTGTTTAGTTTTTCTGTTTCTTTAAGGGTTGTATCACTTTGAGTTGTATTGGGATTTTCTGAAACATCATCAAAAATAATACTTTCAGCAATTTTTACTGCTGTTTCTTTTGATACTTTTTCACTGTCCAGTTCTACAGCGATAAATACACCTGAATTTTGATTATTAGAAACTATACCTATATTATTTCTCTCCCCGTTATATCCCATAGAAGAGCCTATTTGAGCGGATATATAAACATCAGTGAGAATGGTTTCATTCAATCCGTTTTGAGTTATGACTTGACCGTTATCATCACCTAAAGCAAATTGATAATGGTTTGCCATAGCTATAGGACTGTATATCATCATTCTGTATCTGTTCGATGATTTTTCATATTCACTGGCATCATATGTACAATAGCCTACAGAGCCTACAGCCTCATTTTTTTCATTGTATATATACAACATATTGAAAAGACCGGTACATGAATATTTTGAGTCAGTATTTTCATTTTTGATTGAATACCCTTTTGGTAATCCGATATTTACACTAAAAGGCTTTATATCAAACACATCACTGTTGCTGTCGTTCTTTTCTGCTGTATTATTGGGGAAAATCAAATGATTTAAGGTTATATCGGAATTTATCATAGGTTTTTCATCTGAAATAATTGTAACTGCACCATTTTTCTTATTGACTGCCACCTGTATTTCTCCATCATCAGTAATTAGATTATAGATATAACAGTCGCATCTTTCCAATTTTGCACTGCCTGTATATTCAAGTTTTATATTTTCTGTGGGAAAATTATTTCTGAGAATAAATTCGGCATCTTCCTTTACAATATGGCAAATTTCACTTTCAGGGAATCCTAATTGTTCTGCTTCAGGAAAATAATATTGATCTACAAACCATTTTTCCCCTACTTTTTTAATGGTGAGATAAGTATATCCATATTCAAAAACATCATTTTCTATATTTATTCCCGGCAAAATATATTGCATAAGCATAGTAACTCTGTCATCACTTTGTTTTTTAACTGAAATTCCTGTCAAAGCATTTTCATAGCTGTAGCCGGTTTTCCATGAGCCTAAGCGATAGTATTTGCCGTCAATATTTTTAATAAGTTTTCCGCTTTCAAATACATCTTTTGCTTTTCCTGTAAAAATATCATTTACTGCCTCTTCATAATTAGTAAGTTCGTTAAATTCAGGGCTGTTTTCAGGATAAATTGTTTCACCAATAGTAAAAACATTATTTTCCCCGCTTAATGCATCCACATTATAAGCATTATTCACTTTATACCATAGATCATGGATAACAGGTAATAAATCTTTGCCGTTGGAATCAGGGATTTTATCTTCATTAATTTGGATTGTAGCAGCATAAGCAGTTACATAATCATCTTTTTCCACATCTTCAAGGGTAAAGACAATCTTCTCTCCAATAACTAAATCTTTAATGGAAAGTTCTTCTATATCAAAAGGGCTATTTACTCTTATAATTGAAGTTTTGTCATCGTATTTTGCAAAAAATATAGGATAAAATTCAGAGTTTTTGTGGAGTGAGCAAGCTGTTATTATTTTATTTTCTCTGTCTATTTCCATAATAACTGCATCTTGACCTGCATAACCAACATTCACTTCTTTTACTTTGCGGTTGGAAACCAGTGATACACTCAAAATAACAATTAAAACTGCTAAAGTTATTATTGCCCAAAATGCAGGTTTTTTGTAGTTTAATATATTTTTAATTCTGCCTTTGGTGTCCCCTTCCCCAAAAGCAAGAGGTACACCTCTAAATGTTTTTTTCTCTGTTGCCAATGAGAGCAGTGAACGGGAATAATCTTTTTTAACACTGTTCCCAAGAAGTTTAATAACTCTTTCATCACAGGACATTTCCATATCCTGAGTTGAGGCAAAGAAAGCAAGCCATACAAATGGATTAAACCAGTGTATACACAGTGTTCCAAAAGCTATTATTTTTATAATATAGTCAAATCGTTTTATATGGGTTTGTTCATGTAAAATGATATAGTTGCTTTCCTCAGCAGTGAGATTAGCAGGTATATAAATCTGAGGGTTAAATATGCCCATTACAAATGCAGTGTTAATATTATCTGACACATATATATTTCCGCAAATTTTTTCGGAGTTTTTGATTTTCTTCTTTAATTTTATAATTCCCACAATATTTTTTGTAATTAGAAACATTGCACCGCTCACCCATATTATAGATGCACTTAAAATAAATGAAGGATTTATACTGGGTTTAATTTCGGGATTAGATGTAATTTCATTATTTTCAGGTGTTATTGGAGGCTGTGAAATATTTTCAGAAGGTGGCGTTATTGTATTAGTTACAGCAACAGCATTAACAGTAATATATGAATCATAATTTTGAGTAGATGGAACAAGGCTTATAATACTTTCAAAAGTGAAAGGACATATAAGTCTAAACAATACCACTGCCCATAGAATATATGAAAAAATCTTTGGTGATTTCTTCAAAAACAATCTTATAATCATAACCAGCAGTATTACATAGCTGGCAGTAAAGCTCATTTTTAGTACTGATAGAAAAATTTCAGACAGCATACTATTCCTCCTCTTTGTAATTATCAATCAAATTTTGCAATTCATCTATATCTTTTTGGCTCAGTTTATGTTTTTGGGTAAATGCAGTTAAAAATTTCGGTAAACTTCCTCCGAAATTTTCATTTAATATTTCATTTCCTTTTCTTACACCCAATTCTTTTTCGCTCATCAGCGAAGTTACTGTGCCATTTTGATTTTCAAAAATTCCTTTTTCACATAGATTTTTTAACATAGTGTAAGTGGTGGTTCGTTTCCAATTAAGTTTTTCTTCACAAATTTCTGTCAGTTTTCGAGAAGTTACAGGTTCGTTTTCCCAAATTATTCTGGCAAAAATAAGGCCTTTTTCTCCTAAATTGTACTTACTCATATAAATCTCCTTTCTGTCTAATAGTATTCGTCTGAATTTAGTCTATCATTCATAGACTAATTTGTCAATAAATATTTTTGTATATTTTATATTTGTTGTAAATTTGTTGCAAATATTGTATAATTAAAATATTACATGAGAAAGACAGGAAATAGAATGAATAAAGAATATCAACATTTAGTGAGAACTTTTGGACCTGTATATGATAAAAATTCAAAAATTCTGATTTTAGGTTCATTTCCATCAGTAAAATCCAGAGAAGTTAATTTCTTTTATGGACATCCTCAAAACCGATTTTGGAAAGTTTTGAGTGCAGTTTATAATTCACCTCTCTGTGAAACTATAGAAGAAAAAAAGAAATTTTTATTTGATAATCATATTGCATTATGGGATATTATAGAAAGCTGTGATATTATTGGCTCCAGTGACAGCAGTATAAAAAATGTAGTTCCAACTGATATAAATATGATACTACAAAGTGCTGATATTAAAATGATATTTTGTAATGGTGCTGCATCTTATAATCTTTATATGAAATATTCATTTCCTCTTACTGACAGAATTGCTGTAAAACTTCCTTCCACAAGTCCGGCAAATGCAACCTTTTCTTTGGATAAACTGGTTAAATCATGGTCAAAAGAATTAAAACTTAATTTTAAAAATTAAAATTGTAGTTAAAAAAATCCCAATGCTAATGTGCATTGGGATTTTTTATGGAATAGAAACTTTATTTTTAATTAATATTTATCGTTGACAAAAGAATATTCATTA
>JAHHUB010000157.1 GCA_020024175.1 Oscillospiraceae bacterium
AATATATTTTATGCAAAAGAAAAGGTGATAAAAATGAATAATCCATCAGCAGTAGTAACTCTTAAAAACGGTGGAAAAATTAAATTTGAAATGTTTCCGGAAAAAGCTCCTAAAGCAGTGGCAAGCTTAATTTGTCTTGCTGAAAAAGGTGTTTTAAACAACAGAACCATTCAGCGTGTAGTGCCTGATTTTGTAATTCAGCCGGTATTTATGGAAGAAGGTGAAACTGAAGATTACAGATATGTAATTGATGGAGAATTTTCCCAAAACGGCTTTGACACAGGTGCCGAAATGGAAAAATACAGTGTTGCCATGGCAGGTGATGGTGCAACTTATGCTTCCGGCAGTCAGTATTTCTTTACTTTGTCCGACGAAGCTGCAAAAAAATTAAACGGAAGATTTACCGTAATAGGTAAAGTAACTGAGGGATTTGAAGAACTGGAAAGAATACAAAACTCCCCTCTAAAACCCTTTGACTGCGGTGATGCAAACATAACAGTAAATGTACCTGTAACTCCCGAAATCATTGTCAGCTTTGAAGTGGATACTTACGGGGAAACTTACCATATGCCTCCTATTTTAAAATACATATAGTGAGGTAATTTAAAAATGGAAAATATAAAAAATAAATATATAGCACCAAAAGGCTTTTATTCTAAAGTTGCCGCTATAGCTATTCCTTTGGCTTTGCAGTCAGTTCTCTCATCATGTATGGGAATTGTGGATTCACTTATGGTGTCATGGATAGGTATGGTAAGTGCTGTAGGTACAGCCACCCAAATTGAAAGCATTGCAAATGTTGTCAGTTTTGGTACTGTGTGTGGAACCGGTATATTCTGTGCCCAGTATTTCGGTGCAAAAGATGAAAAAAATCTAAAACGAAGTTTTGGATTATCTTTAGTTTTAACAGCAATAGTATCAGTTTTTTTCTTTTGTATTTCAACTTTTTGGGGTAGCAGTATTTTAAAATTCTATTTGGATGACCCTAAAATCATACTTTATGGCGGAAAATATCTAAATATTATGAAATATTCATTCCTGCCATCCATGCTGTCATTTTGTTTTAATTATGTTTACAGAACCATACACAAAGCAAAATTATCACTTATAATAACCTCTGTCAGCATGGGTACAAATGTAGTTCTTAACTACCTTTTAATATTCGGAAAATTCGGTTTTCCGGAAATGGGTGTGGAAGGTGCTGCATTAGCTACAGTAATCGCTCAATACACAGCTCTTATAGTTCACATAATTTATGCAATAAGAACCAAACAGCCTTTTATAGGAAGATTCGAAGAAACATTTGCCTTTGATGTTGAATTTGTATCCAAGGTTATGAGAAGAATTATACCCATGATTTTTAATGAATTGCTTTTTGGTTTGGGTAATACTTTGTTTATCAAAGCATTCGGTACATTGGGAAGCGATTCTATGGATGCTTACTATGTTGCTATTAAAATAAGTGATATTTTCTTCTTTGTAATTATGGGGCTTTCCAATGCAAACACTGTAATAACAGGTCATGCTTTGGGCAGCGGAGATATTGAAAAAGCTAAAAAAGAAGGAAACTATTTTATCGGTATTGCAGCAATTTTGGCAGTTATAATGTCTGTAGCTATTGTAATTTTTGCTCAGCCTATGGTAATGCTCTTTAATCTTCAAGACCCAAAAGTATTTATGACAGCAGTCAAAATCGTAAGAGTATTTTCACTGAAAATATCACTTCGACTATTTATTGTAATTGTATTTGGTGCATTAAGAGCCGGAGGCGACAGCAAAGTCCTAACTCTTTTAGACAGTGGTATTTTGTGGGCAGTGGGACTTCCCGCCGCATTCCTCTGTGTTCATGTATTTAAAATCACCGATATTGCATTGGTATTTGTTATTATTCAGATTGAACAGGTTGTCAGAATGATTCTGGGACTTATCCGATACAAGAGTTATAAATGGGCTGTCAACCTGACAAGATAAAATTTTAAAAAAAGGCAGGTAATAATCATGAAAAAAGTTGTACTTTACGGCACATCCACATGACCCGGCTGCGAACCGGTGAAAGAGTTTCTTTCAGAAAACAATGTAAAATACGCATATGTGGATATTTGTTCTTCCATTATGTCACTTAAATCCTTCCTTAAAATCAGAGATACTTCCGATGCTTATGCAGGCGTTCGTGAAAGACACTCTGCAGGAATACCAATGCTGATGATTGATGATGAAGTAAATCTCATCAGTGGTGTCGAAAAAGTTAAAGAACTTGTGGAAAAACACAATTTAAGTGCAGAATAACAATCAAACGGAGCAATTTAAAATAAATTGTTCCGTTTTATTTATAATTTAAAAAATTTTGGAAATAATATGTATTGCATAAAACAAAATTATTTGGTATAATCAGTGGGAAAATTATACTTTAACAGGGAATGAGGTGAAAAAATGAAATTTCTAGTAACAAAAGATACTCTTATTGGAGAGGTTCTTAATGCTGACCCTAATACTGTAAATATTTTTTATGAAAACGGTATGGAATGTGCTGCTTGACCTGCTTCCAGAAGCGAAACGCTTGAAGAGGCCTGTATGGTCCATGGATTAGACGCTAATGCTCTTGTTCAGACTTTGAACAACCACTTTGGAAACTAGTGGGAAAAGCTATTGCCGATTTACACTGTTATAAGTGTATAATTTAAAAAAACTAACCCCGCATACTTTTGATATGCTTATATAAATGAGCAAAATCTAAAGTATTCGGGGTAATTTTTTGATATATTATTCTCATTTTCAGTCAGTAAAATTTTAACAGAATTTTTTTCATATATTATTTTTAAAAAAATATTTAAAATTGTTTACAGTGAGTTTTTCCCTGCAATAATATTAATATAAAATCACATATTAATAATGTCCCCAAAAAAGGACAAAAAATTTGATAGGAGATGTGTTTTTGAAAAAAATCTTATCAAAACTCACTAAGGCATTATGTTTCTGTCTTTCAACAGCAGTGGGTATTATAGGTTTTGCAGGAATATATGAACAGGCAAATATTCCTGATAAAATCTATATTCCCCAGGGAAACGAAATCAGTATTAAATCTGTTTTTCCATTAAAAACAGATAATATCGGGGCAAAACTTCCCACTGATTTAGTTTCAAAGTCTGGCAATTTTCTCAACATGAATTTGATGACATTCGGAAATTCCAAAGTCAAAGATGTAAATGTGGAAATTGTTGAAAGAAAACTTTTAATTCCCTCAGGAAAACCTTTTGGAATTAAAATGTTCACCGATGGTGTGGTAGTTGTAGGTATGAGCAATATCTACACCAAAGACGGAATGGTAAATCCCGCTAAGGATGCAGGACTTAAAACAGGAGATGTTATCACTGCCATTAACGGACAAAAAATTTTATTAAATGAACAGGTAGAAAAAATTATTTCAAATAATGGCAATAAACCTGTTCATATTGATTTTATCCGAAACGGTGAAAAAAATTCCCTGAATATTTCCCCTGCCCTTTCTCATGATGACAACAGTTATAAAATCGGAATTTGGGTTCGTGACAGCTCTGCAGGCATAGGCACTTTGACCTATATAAACCCCGATGACAATACTTTCGGTGGACTTGGTCATGGTGTATGTGATATTGATACTGAACAGATTATGCCTCTTTACAGCGGAGAAATTGCCGATGTAATCATAACCGGTGTAAAAAAAGGCACTGCGGGAAATCCCGGTGAGCTTAAAGGAATGTTTTTAAGTCAAAACAACTGCGGAAATGTAAAACAAAACTGCGAAACAGGAGTTTATGGTAAAATTTCAAAAAAATTTACACAAAACTCAGCTTTGCCTGTAGCTTTTAACAATGAAATTCATACAGGTAAGGCAAAAATTTTAACCACTGTTTCCGGAAACGAACCTAAAGAATATGACATAACCATAGAGAAACTAAACAACTCAAATTCAACCAAAAATATGATTGTAAAAGTTACTGACTCCGAAATTTTGGAAAAATCCGGAGGTATAGTTCAGGGA
>JAHHUB010000158.1 GCA_020024175.1 Oscillospiraceae bacterium
TTTTCATATTTTTCATTGTATTTTACTAAATTTTGAGCTAGTCCAATAAATCCCTGTTCGGTTTTTACTCGGTTTATATCCAAAAAAGCAGATTTAATAGATGTAAGTGGTAAAAATGTAGCTCGTCCCGCTCTTTCCCTTGCAAGATAGGAAACTGCCTGTTTAGCAGCATATTCATCATTTACTATAATATTCTGCATAGCGGCTCCAAGAGCTGTTTCTATGGCAAGGCTGTATTCTTCCTCAGTTGAAATAACACTGGAAACTGTGCCTATTATCCCCATAAGTCTGCCGTTTTCGGCGGCTTTGTGAATTGCTTTTACACTGTATGAAAAACCTTCCATGGATTTTTCCATATCCTGTAAAATTTTAGCTCGTTGACTATTGGCTTTTATCTCATCTTCATAGCCTGATAAAGTTTTTTGCAATTCATTAAACTTATTTTCTTTGAGATTTAACTTTATCTCATATCCATGTTTTTCATTTTCCTCTTCGGATATTTTTTCATCAAAAAGTGCCAAAGCCTCTTCTATTTCTTTTAAATTTTTTTCTCTGTCTGCAGCATTTTCTGCTGAAGTATTTATCTGTTCTTCAATTTGTTTTAATCTGCTGCGATTTTCATTTATCATGGTGCTGTTGGTAGCAGCGTTTACTTTTGATTCATTTATTTTTACATAAAGAGCTGTTCTGTGAGCTTTTTTAGCGGAAATTTCAGAAGATACAAGTTTTTTAGCAGATATGTCTTCTTCTGCTTTTTGCTTTAATTTTTCTATATTTTCTTTGCTGGAAATAATTTTATTTTCGTCTTCTTCAATCTGATTTTTCACAGATAAAATTTCCGATTCGGTGTTTTTACTGTCAGAATTTATATATTCAAGTTCAGTTTTAAGTTCTTTTGAGGTTTTTAAATTGTGGTTTATATCATTTTGATAAACTGCTTTTTGAGAACTTATATTACTGATTTGAGTTTCAAATTCTTTTATTTTATCTCGGTTATTTTCTATCTTAACAGAACAAGTCTGCATTTCTCCGAAAATTCTTTGTATGGACTTTTCGGTTTCCTCTATTTTTCCGTTCACTCGGTCATAGTCTAAGCGGCTTATAAGAATTTTATCATTTTGACTGTTTATAAGCTTTTTTGCGGCATTAATTGTTTTTATCCACAGGGAAATTTCTAAAATTTTCTTTTCGCTGGCATATTGAATAAACTCTGCCGCTTTTTCGCTGTCTTTTCTTAGAGGTTCTATTCTACCCTCAATTTCCGACATTATATCCAAAAGTCTGTCCAAATTTTCTTCAGTTTGAACAAGTTTTTTCTGAGCCTCGGATTTATGGTATTTGTGTTTTGCAATACCTGCAGCTTCTTCAAAAATTTCCCGTCTTTCAGTGCTTTTTGCTGAGATAATTTCCGCAATTTTACCCTGTCCGATAATTGAATAACCAGTTTTTCCCAAACCTGTATCCAAAAACATCTGATAAATATCTTTAAGTCTTACGGAATTTCCGTTTATTTTATATTCGCTTTCACCACTGCGATAAATTTTTCTTGAAATACTGACCTCATCATTGTCAATATCTATGCTTCTGTCCTCATTTTCAATATTAAGACAAACTGAAGCAAAGCCCATGGGTTTTCTTTTTTGTGTGCCGCCAAAAATGACATCTTCCATTTTGGCACCACGCAAAGTTTTGGTGGATTGTTCCCCCAATACCCATCTGATTGCATCGCCTATATTGGATTTACCACTGCCGTTAGGACCTACTACAGCTGTTATAGGCTGATGAAATTCCAGCTTGGTTTTATCTGAAAAGGATTTAAAGCCTTGTATTTCCACTGATTTGAGTTTCTATATTTCACTTCCTGTCTGTTTAAATATCTATTTCTCCGATTTTTACTGAATTGTTTTGTCTTATTTTGATATTATACCCTAATTTATCCAGTGTTACAATATTTGATTTTTTCTGCCCCAAAACTTTTGATATATCCTTTGGATTTACTGAAATTATAAGTTCACCTTTTGAAATATTTTGATTTTTTATTTTGTTTAAAATCTTATTTAAGAAAATTCTGCTCTCGCAAAGTTCTCTCATCGCAGGGTGGTAAGCTCCTCCTGTCATATTTTCTTCCACAGATTTTTCCGCATGAAGTCCTACTCTGATAACTCTAATATCATTTTCCTCAAACATGGTTATGAGTTTTGCACATATATCC
The DNA here is from genome assembly GCA_020024175.1 of Oscillospiraceae bacterium. Classification (GTDB taxonomy): domain Bacteria; phylum Bacillota; class Clostridia; order Oscillospirales; family Ruminococcaceae; genus JAHHUA01. The sequence continues at coordinate 2,213 of JAHHUB010000158.1, forward strand.
ACACTTTCCTGTGCAGTAGGAGGATTATATTTTCCCTGCTGTCTAAGTTCATCCAAAAATGTATCTTTTAAAACCACTGTTGGGTAAATTCTCACTGTATCCGGTTTTATATTTATAAAATCATTGGCTGTTTTCATTATGGTTTCATGGCTGTCTCCGTAAAGCCCTGTCATCATCTGAAGTCCCAGTGAAAAACCGTAATCTTTTATGAGTTTTGATGCCTTAAAAACTGCTTTGGAATCATGTCCTCTTAAATTTAATTTAAGTACATTATCATTCATGGACTGAGCACCCAATTCTATGGCGGTAACACCATATTTTTTTAAAGTATCAAGGATTTTTTCATCTATGGCATCAGGTCGGGTAGAAAGCCTTATGCCTGCAATTTTATCATATTTCAGATATTCATAAGCTGCCTGTAAAAGTTCCTCCATATAAATAGGGTCAATAGCAGTAAAACTTCCCCCAAAAAAAGCTATTTCCAGTTTTACATCTCTGTCCTTATTTACCATAAGAGCATTTTCACATTCCTGTTTTACAAATTCCGGGGAAGGCTGAGTTTTAGTATGTGTAATTGTTCTTTGATTACAGAAACTGCACTGATTTGGACAACCCAAATGAGGCACAAATATGGCTATATTTCCTTTTTTACTCATTCTCCCATTAACTCCAAAGCTTCTTTGGCGGCAAATTGTTCAGCTTCTTTTTTACTGCCTGCCATTCCCTTTCCGATTACATTGGAATTAAGATGAACTTCCACTTCAAAGGTTTTATCATGGTCAGGACCTTCTTCTTTCACCAAAACATAGCTCAATTTTTCTTCCGGATTTTGTTGTATAATTTCCTGCAATATAGTTTTATAATCCTTAAAGCTTAAACGCTTTTCATTTTCCAAAGCGTCTTTTACAAATGGAAGTATAAAATTTGCGGCAGGTTCCATTCCACCGTCCAAATATATAGCGGCAATAACTGCTTCAAAAGCATCAGCTAAAATAGAAGGTCTTTCTCTGCCGCCATTCATATCCTCACCTTTTCCCAACTGCAAATACTTGCCCAGATTTATTTTTAAGGCAAACCTATACAAAGATTTTTCACATACAATAGCGGCTCTGAGTTTTGTCAAATCGCCCTCTGCCAAATGGGAGTGATTAAACAAAAAATCGGAAACTACAATAGAAAGCACTGCATCTCCCAAAAATTCCTGTCTTTCGTTATGGGTGATTTTTTCCTTTGATTCATTGGCATATGATGAATGAGTCAAAGCTATATTCATATATTTTTTGTTTTTAAATTTATATCCTATTACTTCTTCAAATGTCATAAATATTCTCCTTTCCGCATTTTTAATAAAAACACATAAATTATGATTATTTCACATTTTTAAGTTTTACCCTGTGAACTTCGGATTTGCAGAGAAAAGCACATGGTAAAACCTAAAAGTATGATTTTTTAAAAGCTGCTGTAAAAAGTCTTTATAATCCAGATATAAACTAAATTACAGCAGCTTTAGTATTTTATTGTTCCATAGTTTCATGGTTTGTTTCTTTGGTTTCGGCATTTAGTTTTTCCAAAGACTGTGAAATTTCACCTGATACATTTTGTTCTACACATTGAATAGCTTGTCTTACAGCGTTTTTAAAAGCTTCGGGATTGGAATTTCCGTGAGCCTTAATAACAGGTTTTTTTAAGCCTAAAATAGGTGCACCACCTGCTTTTGATGTATCCATAACTTCTTTTATTTCATCAATTCCATCTTTTACACACAAAG
>JAHHUB010000159.1 GCA_020024175.1 Oscillospiraceae bacterium
TTGTAACTGACACTCAAATGGCAAAGTCAGGCATAAACAAAACAACTCTGGAAAAATTCGGAGGAGAAGTTCACTGTTTTATCGCTGATGAAGATGTTGCTGCAGAAGCTAAAAAAAGGGGAATTACCCGTTCAGCAGTTTCTATGGAGAAAGCCGCAAAACTCAATAAACCTTTGATTTTTGCCATTGGAAACGCCCCTACAGCACTTATAAGTCTTAAAGAACTCATTGACTGCGGAAAACTCAAACCTGAAATAATCATTGGTGTTCCGGTAGGTTTTGTAAATGTGGTGGAATCAAAGGAAATGATTATGGAAACAAATGTTCCCTATATTGTGGCAAGAGGCAGAAAAGGTGGCAGTAATGTGGCAGCAGCTATCTGTAATGCAGCTCTTTACACTTTGGTGCAAAGATAATGAATATTGTAAAACCAAAGCGTATTATTGCCATAAATGATATAGTAAGTTTTGGCAGAGCTTCCCTTGCAAATATTATTCCTGTAATGTCAGCTATGGGCCATCAGGTTTGCCCTGTGCCCACAGCGGTATTATCTGCTCATACAGGGGGATTGGGCAAGCCTGCCGTTGTGAGTTTAACTGATGAACTGCCTCAAACTTTAAGCCATTGGAAAAAATTAAATCTTAACTTTGATTGTGTTTTTTCCGGATATTTAGCTGACGCAAAACAGGGAATTTTTGTCAGAGAATTTATGGAAGAATATAAAAAACAAGGAACTTTTATTGCTGTTGACCCTGCTATGGCAGATCATGGCAAACTTTATTCCGGTATATCGCCTGAAACCATAGATGTTATGAAATCACTGACTTTTATAGCCGACATTATTTTTCCGAATTTGACAGAAGCCTGTCAGCTTTCAAATACCGATTACTCTGAAAATAAAACAGATGATGAACTAAAAAACATTTTGGAAAAACTTTGTTTATATGGATCAAAAATGACTGTTATGACAGGTATACCCTCAAAATTGAAAAATTATGTTTCAGTTATGAGCTACAGCAGGGAAAATAATAAATTTATAAGATATGAAACTCCAATGCTTGGTGGTTCATATCCCGGCACCGGAGATATTTTTGCTGCTGTCTGTACAGCAAGCCTGCTTTTGGGAAAATCTCTTTCTGAAAGCGTATGCCACAGTATGAATTTTATCTCAGAATGTATTAAATACACTTTGAATTTTGATGAGCCTTCAAATTACGGAGTTATGTTTGAGCCAAATATAAAACTGCTTTATGATTTTACAAACAACATAAAATGCGAGGAAATATAATCCCATGAATTACAGTGAAATAAAATCGACACTTTACAGTCTTTCGGAAGAAAAGTACCGAAAATTCAGTGCCTCACTTATTCCAAACCACGGAAATTTTATCGGTGTGAGAATTCCTCTTATACGAAAACTGTCAAAGGAAATTGCCAAAGAAAGCCCATTGGAATTTCTTAAAATCGCCAAAGATGACAGCTTCGAGGAAATTATGCTTCAAGGCTTTGTAATATGTGAAATAAAGGATTTTCAGCAAGTTTTAACTTTATGTGAAAAACATATCCCCAAAATATACAACTGGAGCTTATGCGACAGTTTTGTTATGGGACTTAAAATTTTTAAAAAGCACAAAAATGAAGTTTTTCTGTTTTTACAGCCCTATCTGAAATCTAAAAACACCTATGATGTGCGTTTTGCCTTAGTGTGTCTTTTATCATACTTTGTTGACTCAGAGTATCTTCCACAACTTTTTGACATATTTGACATTGTAAACCATGAAGATTACTATGTAAAAATGGCAGTGGCTTGGGCTGTTTCAGTTTGTTTTGCAAAATACCCAGGTGAAACTATGGAATATCTTAAAAACTGCAATTTAACTGATGAGGTATTTAACAAAAGTCTGCAAAAAATAAGAGAGTCAAACAGAGTTGACCCTCAAATTAAAAATATACTTAAATCAATGAAGAGATAAGTTTATGAAATTGTAAAATTAAAGTTTATCATTAATTTATTATTTAACTTATTTAGCCATTTTGCTTTCCAAATATTCATCATAGGTACATTGTTTATCAATAATTCCGTCTGGAGTTATTTCAATTATTCTATTAGCTATGGTTTGAATAAACTGGTGGTCATGGGAGGTAAAAATCTCAGCTCCCTTAAAATCAGTAAGACCGTTGTTTACAGCGGTTATAGATTCCAGATCCAAATGGTTTGTAGGTTGATCAAGTAAAAGTACATTGGAACCTGCCAGCATCATTCTGGAAAGCATACAACGGACTTTTTCACCACCTGAAAGAACTTTAACAGGTTTTAAAGGTTCATCACCTGAAAAAAGCATTCTGCCCAAAAATCCTCTCAAATAGCTTTCATGTTCATCATCAGAAAACTGTGCCAGCCACTGAATAAGGTTTAAATCACAGTCGTTGAAATACTTGTTATTGTCTTTTGGAAAATATGAACGGGAAGTGCTGACACCCCATTTGATTTTGCCTTCATCAGGTTCCATTTCTTCTGCTAAAATTTTCATCATAGCTGTAGCTGCCTGTTCATTTTCTGAAATAATTGCAATTTTATCTTCTCTGTTCATTATAAATGAAATATTATTTAAAAGTTTAACTCCGTCAATAGTCTTTGAAATTCCGTCCACTGTAAGAGTATCTTTTCCGATTTCTCTGTCAGCTTTAAATCCAACAAAGGGATAGCGACGGGATGAAGCAGGCATTTCTTCTACAGAAAGTTTTTCTATAAGCTTTCTTCTGGAAGTAGCCTGTTTTGATTTAGATTTATTGGCGGAAAATCTTTCTATAAAGGATTGAAGTTCTTTAATCTTGTCCTCATTTTTCTTATTTAAATCTCTTTGCATTTGCTGCATAATACGGCTGGATTCATACCAAAAATCGTAGTTGCCAACATACATCTTAATCTTTCCATAGTCAATATCAACTATATGGGTGCAGACTGTGTTTAAAAAATGGCGGTCATGGGATACTACTATAACAGTACCGGGAAAATCCAAAAGGAAATCTTCCAGCCAGTTAATTGAGTTTACATCCAGGTGGTTGGTAGGTTCGTCCAAAAGCACAATCTGAGGCTGTCCGAACAATGCCTGTGCAAGCAAAACCTTAACTTTATCACTGTCTTTTAAAGATTCCATTTTCATATACTGAAGTTCAGTGCCTATTCCAAGACCCTGCAAGAGTTTTGCGGCATCAGCTTCAGCTTCCCATCCGTTGAGTTCAGCAAATTCCCCTTCAAGTTCAGCAGCTTTTTCGCCATCCTCATCAGAAAAATCTTCCTTTGAATAAAGATCATCCTTTTCCTTCATAATCTGATAAAGACGGGCATTTCCCATAATAACGGTTTCCAAAACATTATAATCATTATATTGGAAGTGGTCCTGTTTAAGTACGGACATTCGAGTATTTTCACTTATTTCCACTGTGCCCCTGGTACTGTCAAGTTCCCCTGAAAGTATTCTGAGAAATGTGGATTTTCCCGCTCCGTTAGCTCCGATTATACCATAGCAGTTGCCATCGGTAAATTTTAAATTTACATTTTCAAACAATTTTGAGCCGCCGAATTGCAGTTCCAAATCTGTTACAGTTATCATATTTTACTCCTTATTTAAAATCAGTTTTATCAACTATTGCATAAATACCTTTTCTTTTTTTATTTTCAAAATAAGTTTTTAAGTATATTGCTGTTTTTATTTCTAATAAAAATTTAATCACAATTTTTAATATAAAATACATTTTTCTACATCTGATTTTTTATATGTTAATACCAATAATTTAATTTGTTTCTTTTAAAGATGGGTATCATAAAAATCCCTTAGGTTATAATGGCATAATATATAGAAAAAGCCTCGAACGCGTCTGCGTCCGAGGCTTCTCGTCTGGCGGAGATGGAGGGACTTGAACCCTCGCGCCGGTTACCCGACCTACGCCCTTAGCAGGGGCGCCTCGTCACCA
>JAHHUB010000016.1 GCA_020024175.1 Oscillospiraceae bacterium
TGCGGAGGCTGGATTTGAACCAACGACCTTCGGGTTATGAGCCCGACGAGCTACCTAGCTGCTCCACTCCGCGATATATAAGGCTCTCTCTTGAGTGCCTTATCAGTATATCATAGTTTAAACTATTTGTCAATACTTTTTTAGATATTTTTTAAATTTATTTATCCTTGTTAAAAAAAGACATCAAAACATTGAAATAATCATCATCTTCTTCGTTTGCTTTCCAAGAAGGTTCAGATGGCTGTTTTGGTTCAGCTATTTCAGGTTTAAAAGGGGCCTCAGGCTCTTTTTTTTTCTCTTCTTCAACTGGCTGTGAAACAGTTTCTTCCTCAATGTGTTCTTCTTTTACAGCCACTGTAGGAATAATGGGTTTGTAGCTGGAAACAGTTTCATTAGCCTTTGCAGGAGTTTTAAATGTATACTCCGGAATATCAAAAGCATCTGTTTCTTCTCTGGTTTCAAAGTCTGTAGCAATAACAGTTACTCTCATGGTATCGCCAAGGCTTTCGTCGTATGTAGTACCCCATTTAAGTCTTACACCCTCACTGAGCAGAGATTTAACAAGTGTAGATGCCTTCTTAATTTCCTTAATACCAACACCTTCTGAAACAGTGATATTGAGAATTGCACGTCTTGCACCGTCGATTTTTCCTTCCAGCAACGGAGATGCAACAGCAGCTTGAGCAGCAACTATAGCTCTGTCCTTACCTTGAGCCTCACCTACACCCATATGAGCATATCCTGCGTCTTTCATAACAGATGTAATATCTGCAAAGTCAAGGTTAACCTCACCTTTAATTTGAATAAGGTCTGAAATACTTTGAACACCACGGCTTAAAACATTATCTGCCAAGGCAAAAGCTTCAGCAAGAGTTATATCTTCATCTTCATCATCATCAGGCAAAAGTCTTTCATTAGGAATAACCAACAAAGAGTCAACATGTTCTTTTAGTTTTTCAATTCCTTTTTCAGCCAAAGCCATTTTAGATGCACCTTCAAATTCAAAAGGCTTAGTTACTACAGCCACAGTCAAAATACCCATATCGTGAGCAAGTTTAGCTACAACGGGAGATGCACCTGTACCTGTACCGCCACCCATACCGGTTGCAATAAATACCATATCTGCACCTTTAAGTATGGATTGAATTTCTTCACGGCTTTCTTCAGCAGCTTCCTGACCTTTGGCAGGATCACCGCCAGCACCTGTTCCTCTGGTGAGTTTTTCTCCGATTTGTAGTTTATTAGGTGCTGCTGCACCTTCAAGAACTTGTTTATCTGTATTTACAACAATAAATTCAACTTCTCTGATACCATCTGCCATCATGCGGTTGACAGCATTTCCTCCGCCTCCGCCTACACCTACTACTTTTATGCAAACCCCTTCGGTTTGTTCTTTATCAATATTAAAATTCATTTGCATTATCCATTCCCCCTAAGCATAAGTTTGTACTTAGGTGTTTTACACCACTTTATACTAACAATACTAATTTACCACATTTTTATAAATTAATCAAGAGATTATTATTTCTTTTTTCAATATACAATACTGATTAGCCGTATATCTTCAGATTAAATTATTTTTTATTTTATTTTTCTTATCACAGCTTTCCGATTTAATTTATTTCTTGTTTTTCGTTCTCTATCGATTCGGTTTTTTCTTCTTTTTTCTCCTCTGTTTTGGGCGGCTCATTATTTATCATTTCGGGTATTTGGTAGTTATCATAATAATTTTCATCCTCATTTATAAGACTGTCAATATCCATTTCTCTTACTCTGAGTTGCTTTGGAATTGTGGCATCAATCACTCCTTGAAAATTTGTATCTTCATTATATTCTTCTATATGTTTTACGAAATTTAGTTTATATTCCAGATTGTCTTCACTTCCCAAAAGTATTAAAAGACGATCCTGATAAACTATTTTCATATTAAGTCTGTCTGTTATATCTATTTTTGTAACTCCAACAAAATCAGTTTTTTCAAAGGCTGCTAAAAGACTGCTGAGCATTGCCAGTGTTTCACTGTTTTCCTTTGAGATATAATCTCCTGGCTGAAAACCGAAGGTATCATCAGGTGTTTCGTTTGTATCCATAAACGGACTTGTATTTTCAGTTTCATCATCATTTTGTTCGGTATTCTCCTGACTTGTTTCCAAGCTGCCGGATTGATTATTTTCTTCATTGCTTTGTTCGGAATTTTCATCAGATATTTCTTCAGATGCTGTTTTTAATTTTTTTGTTGTGGATTTTATTTTACCCATACCCATTACAATGGGCATTTTTGTATTTACCAAAACATTGGTTCTTTCCAAAACTCTGCCGTTTTCACTTATAAGCAAAAAATCATCTTTATCTTTAAACAAAGCATAGGGTTCTGCCTGCTTTATCTGTAAAATAACCGCTGTAGGAAATGTTATTTTTACATTTACATCCTGTATATATTCATATTTATCTATCAGGTTCTGTTTTATTCTTTTAGGTTTTATTTTGAATAAATTATCACCCTTTTTTATTTGGGAACAGGCAATAATTTCTTCATTGGCATATTTGTTGTTGCCTGAAACCAAAATATCTTCAATCATAAAATATTTATTTGTCGCCAAATAAAATGCCGTGGCAAAAAATAAAGCGAACGCCATAAAAATATATATTCTAAACCCCGATTTTTTCTTTTTTCGGGATTTGGAATTATTTATGGTTCTCTCTTCTTTCAAAGTTATCTCTCCCTTTTTATTTCTAATCCCAAGGCTTTTAATTTTCCGTCAAAATTTTCATATCCTCTTTCGATATGACTTATTTCATTTACCTGTGTTATTCCTTCCGCATTTAATGCAGCAATACAAATTGCAGCACCACCCCGTAGGTCAGTACATCTTGTAACTGCACCATGAAGATGAGGAACACCTGTAACTATAGCTACTTTTCCCTCTGTTTTAATATTAGCTCCCATTCGTGTAAGTTCAGCCACATGTTTATATCTGCTTTCAAAAATATTTTCCACAAATACCGAAGTACCATCGGAAACTGCTGCTGCTGACATTAAAGGTGACTGCATATCTGTGGGAAATCCGGGATAGGGCATGGTTCTTATAAGTTTTGGAGCTTTAAGATTTTCAGTGCCTTTGATATAAATTCCCTCAGATGAAGATTTTACAAAACAACCCATTTCCTCAAATATGGGCAAAACAGATGTCAAATGTTCTGCTCTTGCTTTTTTCAGCATTATTTCACCTTTGGTAACTGCTGCAGCACATAGAAATGTAGCTGCCTCCACACGGTCGGAAATCACAGTGTGCTCAGCTTCTCCGCAAAGTTTTTTTACACCTTCAATATATATTGTTCCTGTTTTGTCAATGGAAATTTCAGCACCGCATTTATTTAAAAAATCTGCCAAATCCAAAATTTCAGGTTCTCTGGCACTATTATAAATAGTGGTATTTCCATCGGCATTTACTGCAGCTATCATTGCATTTTCTGTTGCACCCACACTGGGAAAGGGAAGATTTATAACACAGCCCTTTAATTTATCTTTGACTTTACATTCTAAATATCCGCCTTTTTCCTCTATGGAAACTCCGAATTTTTTCATGGCGGATATATGCATATCAATAGGTCTGGGTCCCAGTTCACAGCCACCGGGATAACTTATTTCAGCACCTTTACACCTGGAAATAACAGCACCCATAAACACAATGGAAGATCTCATTTCCCGCATTAAATCATCGGGAATATTGTTGTTTACAATATTGCTGTTGTCCAAAATGACAGTATTTCCCTCTATTTTATATTTGCTGCCCAAATGTTCCAAAATATTTAATGCTGCTTTTACATCGGTAAGTCCGGGGCAATTATGTATCACGCATTTATTGCATAAAACCGATGCTGATAATATGGGCAGAGCTGAATTTTTTGCTCCGTTTATAACAATTTCACCCTGAGCTTTTTTGCCGCCCTCTATAATATATTTAGACATATAATTCACCCTTTGCTTATAAGTCAGAAAACTTCTCTGCAAAAGCATACTATGCCTAAATTCATATTTTGGTGAATAAACATTGATTTTTATTTTAAATATGGCTTTTATTTGTTTTCTATAAGCTCTAAAATATTGTCACTTATTCTCTTGTTAGCATCCAAATATGCCATATCCGAGGCATTTTTTCCCAGTTTTTTCATAATTGCAGGATTTTCCAAAATTTCTTCTGTGGCCTTAATTATACTTTCATTGGTTAAATCTTTTTCCTCAATTAAATATGCTGCGTTTCTGTCCGCCATAACTTTGGCATTGTGGTATTGGTGATTCTCCGCTACATTGGGAGAAGGTATTAGAATTGAGGCTTTTCCCGCTGCCTGAATTTCACTTAATGATATAGCTCCGCTGCGGCTTATCACCAAATCTGCTGCTGCCATACATTCAGCCATGTCATTTATATATTCTCTTATTTCTGTATGATCATTTTTGTAGTTTATGTGTTTATCTTCCAAAAGTTTAAAAAATCCATCATAGCCTTTTTTTCCTGTGGCATGAATATGATATATATCATCTCTGTTGCTGTGCCATTTTATTATATCTGCCACAGCTTCATTTACTTTACCTGCTCCCAAACTGCCACCGAAAGTGAGAATACATTTTCTGTTTCCCACTCCCAGTTTATTTCTGGCACTTTCACGGTCTGCCATTATTATTTCTTCTCTGACGGGATTTCCTGTGATTATATATTCACAACCGTCAGGTAAATATTTTTTAGCTTCTTCAACTGCCAAAAGGATTTTATCTGCAAATTTAAAATTAAGCTTATTTGAAACTCCCGGATATGCGTTTTGCTCATGAGCTACAGTTTTTATACCCATATCATGAGCAGTTTTCAGTATAGGTGCAGAAACATATCCTCCTGTTCCCACTGCTACATCAGGAGAAAATTGGGAAATTATAGTTTTTGCTCTTTTTCCGCAAGTTAAAAGGCATTTTACCGCCTTTATATTGTGCTTAATATTTCTCATGCAGATATATCTCTCAAAACCCATAACTTCAATAGGTGCAAAGTCAAATCCCGCTTTTGGCACAAGTCTTGCCTCCATGCCACTTGGATTTCCCGCAAAAAGTATTTCGGCATGGGGATAAAGATTTTTTATATAGTTTGCAACGGCAATAGCGGGATTTATATGCCCACCTGTACCTCCACAGGCAAATAAAATTTTCATATTATTCCTCCTTATCCTCAATGTTGTTTTCTCTTGATATACTCAATATTATTCCCATCTGAGCCAGCAACATCATAAGGGAAGTACCTCCATAGGAAAAGAAAGGCAGAGATATGCCTGTATTTGGTATTGTGTTTGTTACAACCGCCACATTAAATATAACCTGTATACCCACCTGTGATATAATACCTATACAAAGCAAACTTCCAAATCTGTCCTTGCATTTTAAACCTATGGAAAATCCTCTCCATACAAATATCACAAAAAGTGCCAGTAATAAAGTAGCTCCCACAAAACCTATCTCTTCACAAATTATAGAAAATATAAAGTCGTTTTGAGGTTCAGGCAAATAAAGATATTTCTGTTTGGAATCTCCTATTCCCACACCCATAAGTCCACCTGAACCTATGGCATACAGGGACTGAATTACCTGATAACCTTCATCTTTAGCGGCAGAAAAAGGGTTCAGCCAATAGTTTACTCTGGTCATCAATCTATCCCATTTTCCAAGTGCAAATACTGCCAATGGGAAACCAAAGGCAAGACTTCCGCCAAGCATAAACAAGTGGCTCACTTTTGTTCCGCCTATAAACATCATTATTCCGGCTATACAAATTACGATAATTGTAGCTGAAAGGTGAGGTTCCAATATAAGAAGAATACTATATACACCTGTCAATACCAAAAGAGGAAATACACCTTTTTTAAAATCTCCCATTTTGTCTTCATTGTCTGTCATATACTTCGCAAAGTAAATTGCAACAGCCAATTTAGCAATTTCAGATGGTTGGAATGTGAGTAAATCCTCACCGGCTATTTTTACGAAAATCCATCTTCTGGCATTGTTAAGTTCTTTCTGTGTAAATACAAAAATCAGCAGCACTATAGATATAATAACTATTATTTTACTGAAATTCTTCAGTACACGGTAGTCAAATTTAGATACCATAAACATGGCAATTATACCGCCCACTGCAAATATGGACTGTCTTAATATATAGTGAAAACTGTTTTTATGGTAATAATAAGCATTGGCATAGCTGGCTGAAAAAAGCATCAGCAAACCAATACCCAAAATCGCAAGAAGCAGAAACAAAAAAGTGCCATCCACAGATCCGCCTTTTGAAAAAATATGATATCTAGGCTTGTTTTTAATTTTTTTTATCTTCTTTTTTTCAGCCAAAATTTCACCTCATTATAAATTATAAAATTATATCTTAAATATGGTAATTAAAATATCCAGTCCCACACCTATAAAATTTATCAAGGTAAATAAACCGACTATTTTAACTTCATTCATACCACACATTTCGCAGTGATGATGCCATGGGCTCATCTTAAATACTCTTTTTCCTGTAAGTTTAAAGGATGTAACCTGAATTATAACAGAAAGAGATTCTGTAATATAAATTATACCCAAAAACAGAAGAACTAATGGTGTACCTGACTGAAATGCCATAGCTACCACCAATCCACCAAGGAATAATGATCCTGTATCACCCATAAACACTTTTGCCGGATAGAAATTCCAAATCAGGAAACCCAGACAACCAGCGGCTGTGGCAACTGCAAGAATATTTAAATTTTCCATTCCATGCCCTATTATAACGCTGTGTGCCATAAATCCCACTGCACAGGAAAAAGTAACAGAAGCATTAAGTCCATCCAAACCATCAGTTAAGTTTACAGAGTTAGTTATAAATATCATGCCCAAAATACAAAGAGGATAATATAAAAATCCAAAATTTACAAGTCCAAAAAACGGAACCCAAACATATGTGGATATATCTCCCACAAAATACATGGTAGCAAGGTAGAAAACAGATACTATAAACTGCATTATAACTTTTTGCTTAGCTGTAAGACCAAGATTTCTCTTTTTAACTACTTTTATGTAGTCATCTACAAATCCGATAAATCCAAATCCCAGTGCCATTATTATACCTACAATAAATCTTGCAGTAGGTATTATTTCATATTCTGATGCTATATCCTTATTTTGGGCATTCATCATAAATCCTATTACCGCAGCCGCAGTAATGCCTATTATAAACATAAATCCTCCCATAGTAGGGGTATTTTGTTTTGATTTATGCCACTTTGGTCCTTCGTCCAATATTGTTTGACCAAATTTTAATTTTCTGAGAAAAGGTATAAACCATATTCCCAATATGGAAGTTATTCCAAACCCGATTAATGCGGTAACTAAAAGTGTCCATCCGCTGATTGTATTTCCCTCAAACATTTTTATCACCTCTGATTTTATTTGCCCAAAAACTGATGAACAGCTTCCACCACTTCTTCCAGTTTCATTCCGCGGCTGCCCTTTACCCAAATTGCATCTCCAGGCTTTATTTCTGAAACTAAGTCAGTAATAAGTTCTTCCTTTGTATCATAATTTACTGCCTGTACGCCCAATTCGTAAGCTCTGGCAGTGCAAACTCTCATTTCTTCCCCATAGGTAAAAGCTTCCTGAATTTCATTTTCGGAAAGTACATCACCTATATTTCTGTGAGCTTCTTTTGATATACTGCCAAGTTCCAGCATATCACCCAAAACAGCTATTTTTCTGCCATTATTATTCATTTTGCCAAAGGTTCTCATAGCTGCTGAAACAGATGTGGGACTGGCATTATAGCAGTCTTCAACTAATATTACGCCGTTAATTTCTGAGATTTTCTGTCTCATTCCTGAAGGTTCATAATTTTTAAGAGCAGCAATGGAGTCAGAAACACTGATACCACATTCCAATCCCACTGCAATGGCAGCAAGCGCATTTAAAACATTATGTATACCTATAACCGGAATATCAGCTTCAAATCTGCTGTCTTTAATAACTACATCAAATTTTGTTTCCATTCCAACTTCTGATATGTTTTCGGCTTTTATAAAACAGTCAGGATTTTCTATACCATATTTAATAACTTTTAGTCTGTTGGAAGTAACATTTTTGAGAAGGTCGTTATCACCACAAATAATAAGAGGAGAATTATCTTTCATTCCTTCGCATATTTCCATTTTAGCTTTGAGAATATTTTCTCTGGTTTTAAGATATTCCAAATGACATTCTCCGATATTTGTTATAACTCCTATATCAGGTTTTGCGACCTTTGTAAGCTTGGAAATTTCACCAAAATTGCTCATTCCCATTTCAAAAACCGCTGCTTCATAGCTGCTGTCCATATTAAACACAGTTTTGGGAAGACCTATTTCATTGTTTTCATTTCCCATGGATTTTAAAGTTTTATATTTTGATTCCATTACACAAGCAATAAAATCTTTTGAAGTGGTTTTTCCCACACTTCCTGTAACTCCAACGGTTTTTACATTAAATTTGCTCTTATAATATTCTGCAATATCTAAAAGTGCTTGTTTGGTATCTTCCACATATATGGTTTTATCACTGTGATTTCTGTATTTGTTTTTTTCATTGGATAAAACAGCAGTACATCCTTTTTCTATGGCATCGGGAATAAAATTGTGACCATCAAATCTCTCCCCTCTTACAGCTACAAACAAATCTCCCTCTTTTGCTTCTTTGGAATTACTTATAATTCTGAAAATTTCACCGTCATTTGTATAAGTTCCGTTAGCAGCTTTTGCTATTTCTGTAATTGTCAATTTTTCCATATTACAACCTCTTACCTCATTTTTTTATCTAAAATATCAAGCACAATCTCTTTTTCGTTAAAATATACAGAGCCATAGTCAAAAACCTGATAATCCTCATGACCCTTGCCCGCTAAAATCAGAATATCTCCTTTTTTTAGTTTATTTACCGTTTTGTTTATAGCCTCAAACCTGTCAGGAATTACTTCATATCTATCTTTATCTTCCATACCGATAATTGTATCATTTATTATCTGCATTGGGTCTTCTTCTCTGGGATTATCCGATGTGAGCACCGCAAAGTCACAGTTTTCCATAACTATTTTGCCCATATCACAGCGTTTTTTTCTGTCCCTGCAACCTGCACATCCAAAAAGTGCTATCAGTCTGCCATCGGCAAATTTTCTCATGGTAGAAAGCATTTTCTCCAATGCGTCGGGAGCATGAGCATAATCTCTCAAAACAGTAAAATCTTTTCCAGCATAAATAACTTCCAGCCTGCCGGGAACACCGGTTTGATTTTTCATGGACTCGGCAATTCTGTCGGCAGTAAATCCAAGCTGCATACAGCATACTGCTGCTATAATAGCATTAGAAACAGAATATTCTCCTGGTACACAGGTTTCCATTCTGGCTATTACATTCTTGCCTACAAAAGCAAATTTACTGCCATGAGCTGTATAAACAATATTTTTAGCGGTAAAATCTGCATTGTCATCGGAAACAGAAAAGGTAACTGCCTTTTCTTTAAGTTCATCTTTAAGTCTTCTGCCGTATTCATCATCATAATTTACCACAGCTTTTCGGCTCATATCGAAAAGCTTTTTCTTTGCCTGAAAGTAATTTTCCATAGTTTTATGATAATCCAAATGATCCACTGTAAGGTTTGTGAAAGCTCCGACTTCAAAAGTTACACCTGCTAATCTGTGTTGGTCCAGTGCGTGAGAGGACGCCTCCATAACTACATATTCACATCCGCTTTCATACATTTTTGCCAGCATGGAATGAAATGTATAAGCATCGGGAGTAGTATTTTTAGAAGGTAAAATTCTCTCACCTATTTCATACTGCACTGTACTTATAAGGCCTGTTTTATGTCCCATATGTTCCAGCATTTGTTTAATCATAAAAACAGTACTGCTTTTTCCGTTGGTACCTGTTACTGCTACCATTTTCATTTTTTCAGCAGGATTTTTGAAATAATTTCCGCAGATTATTCCATATGCCATTCTGCTGTCAGAAACTATAATTTGATTTTTAAGTCCCAAATCTCTTTCTGTTACAACAGCTGCTGCACCAGCTTCCAGCATTTTTTCAGCAGCAGTATGACCGTCAAAATTAAATCCTTTTATGCAAATAAACAAATTTCCCTCTTTAACTTGACGGGTATCGGAAGTTATCCCCGTTATTTCCATATCATCTGTATTTTTGCTACATTCTACTTTATCAAGCAGAGTATATAATCTCATATATTGCACCATTCCTTCCGTTAGCCCGCCAAATCACGGTCTGTAAATTCCAAAGTAACTACTGAACCTCTTTCCACTTCTGTTCCCGGAGGAGGATCTATTTTAGCAACCACACATCCCGGTGCATTAATTGAAACACCGGTAAAACGCACATTTAATCCCTGATTTATCAAAGTTTTATTTGCCTGTTGTCCCGAATATCCTATTATATTTGGAATAACAGTGGTGCTAACATCTTCGTTTTCCGTTGTATACAGGATAACTTCGCCATTTCTGGGAATAGGCTGACCAGATGATGGAACTTGTTTTACAACGGTTTTTCCTTTTCCTATAACTTTATGTTTAAGTCCTTCACGGTTAAGTTTGTTTTCAGCTTCCAAAACTGTTCTGCCTGTAACATAAGGCACTGATATATCCATAGTTTGCATTTCTTCTTCGGTGTAATTGGGCTGTATTCCAAGATATGGCAGGGTATCTGCCAATATGCCGCCTACAACGGGAGATGCTACAACAGAGCCGAATACATTTCCGTTAGCCGGTTCATCAAGGAGAACCAAAACCATGATTTGCGGATCATCTACAGGGGCAAATCCCATAAAAGATGAAACCCAGTAAGCTACTTTGCCATCAATTCTTTTATCTGTTTTTTCACTTGTTCCGGTTTTACCTCCTATTCTGTAGCCTGGCATATATACGCTTCGGCCTGAACCTCCTACCTGGTCGCTTACAACACCTTCCAACAGTTCTCTCATTAATTTTGAAGTTTCTTCCGAAATAACCTGTCTTTTTACCTTTGGCTCTGTAGTTGAAACTACATTTCCATGAATATCAATTTCCTGTTTTACAATATGGGGTTCCATTAAATATCCGCCGTTTACCACAGCACTGATAGCTGTTGCAAGCTGTATAGGAGTTATTTTAAAAGTTTGACCGAATGCACTGATAGGAAGTTCCACACTGCCATCTACAGAAAGTGCTTTCTTATAGTGAACAAGACCTGCATTGTCAGCTTCACCCGGCATATCAATTCCCGTAGGTTTAGTAAGACCGAAAGCTTCAAAATAATTGTAGAAGTTTTCGCCTCCAAGTCTTTGTCCCATCTGCATAAACACAGGGTTACATGAGTATTTTATAGCCTGAGAAAAGGTTATATTTCCATGTCCCGATGTTTTCCAGCATCCTACACGCTTGTTTCCCACCACATAATATCCGGGACAGGAGAATCTTTCCGAATATGGGTCAACAATATGTAAATCCAACGCTGCTGCTGCTGTTATGGTTTTAAATACGGAACCGGGTTCATATGGGTCGCTTACAGCCTTGTTTCTCCACTGAGCATACCAGGCTTCCTTCTTTTTTTCATTGTAAAGTTCTTCATCTTTACCTTTAAGTTCTTCAAGTTCTGCCTTTATTCTGCTGTCACCTATTTCATAGGGTTCATTGGGGTCAAAGTCAGGCTTATTTGCCATAGCTAAAATTTCACCTGTTTTAACATCCATAACTATACAGCTTGCTCTGTTTCTTACATCATATTCTTTTACAGCTTCTTCCAAATGTTTTTCTGCAAAATGCTGGATTGATTCATCTATTGTCAAAACCAGGCTGTTGCCTTCTTCTGCCTCATAAATCTGTTTGTAGTTATAAGGCATATAAGTTCCTGCTGCATTGGTGGCAGTTATAATTCTCCCTTTTTTGCCTCTGAGGGTTTTGTTATAGTAAGCTTCCAAACCATATGCTCCGTCATTTTCAGAGTTGGTAAATCCCAAAACCGTAGATGCAAGACTTCCATAAGGATAAAATCTGCGGGTATTTTCCTGAAGGAACACACCTTTTATTTTTTTCTCTCTTGAATAGTTTAAAACCTCTTCTGCTTTGAGTTTCGGAACTTTATATTTTACCACAAAATACTGGCTTTTTTTGTTTTCACAGGCTTTTTTTATTCTTTCCGGCTCTACATCAAGCATTTTTGAAAAAATATCAGTAAGTTCATTTATGTTTTCATTCTTTATTTCCATAGGTGAAATGCAAATATCATAAACCTGTTCACTTTGAGCTAAAGTATTCATATTTCTATCATAAATATTTCCTCTTTCGGCGGAAATCATGGCAGAAGTCATCTGACTGCTGAGAGCATCTTTTTGATATTGTTCACCATTTATAATTTGAATTTGATAAAGTCTTGCCACTAAGACCATAAACAGTATTACAAGTACACTAATTACAATTTTAGTTCTTTTTCTCACTTCAGGACAAGTTATTTTATCCAAAAGCTCACCTCCCGAATTTAAATTCTGTGTAAATATCCCTCTTAAATTCTATATCAAATCTTATTAAAATATGATTTCATAACAAAAATAATATACTTTTGGTAAATTAATATTTTTTTCGACATTTTGTACTAAATTTTCTTTTAAAATTGCTTTTATACTTATAATTTTATCGTTGGGCAAAAGATTAATATATTCAATTTGATACTGTTCCATTTGGGCAAGTCCCAAATTTTCTTTGGCATATTCTTCGACATTTTTAAGACTCACTTTGCTTTCCAGCACGGCTGTCATTTTCTTGTTTTCTCCCACAAGTTCCGCATATTCCTGGTTTAGTTCCACTATTTGGTTTCCCAATTCATTTATAATTGCATTATTGTAAAGAGTTGATGCCACAATAATCAATAAGAATGCTACCAGAAAAAAAACTCCTGATCTGGCCAAAATACTTTCTTTTGGATGTTTTTCATTTTTTATCACCTTTAATTCATGTGATTTTCTTTTTTCAAAGGCAGATAAATCATAAGCCGAAGTATTGTTATCCAATTTATACTCTCCTTGCACTTAATTTTAAACTAAAGTTTTTCTATAACCCTCAGCTTTGCACTGTGGCTTCTTTTGTTTGCCGCCAATTCTTCTTCAGTGGCTTCTATTGGTTTTTTGTTTACGAGTTTTCCTTTGGGTTTGTTTCCGCAAATGCAGATTGGAAAATCCGCAGGTCATGTGCAGCCCTTGGTAAAAGATGCAAATTTCTGTTTTACCATTCTGTCTTCCAGCGAATGGAAAGTGATGATTGCAAATCTTCCGTTCTCATTTATGCGCTCAAAAGCTCTGTCCAAACAAAGGGAAAGATTATCCAGTTCACTGTTTACTGCAATTCTGATTGCCTGAAAACTTCTTTTTGCAGGGTGCCCCCCTTCCCTTCTGGCAGCAGCAGGAATTGAGGCTTTTATTATATCAACTAATTCAAAAGTTGTTTCGATAGGTTTTATTTCACGGTTTTTCACAATGTTTTGTGCTATTTTTGAGGCAAATTTTTCTTCTCCGAATTCTCTGAGTATTCTTGCAATGTCTGCTGCACTGTATTCATTTACCACATTATAAGCAGAAAGACCTTTTTGGCTCATTCTCATATCCAGTGGTGCATCGTAATTGTAGGAAAAACCTCTTTCCGGGGTATCAAGCTGATGTGAAGAAACTCCCAAATCAAGAAGTATTCCATCAACTTTATCTATTCCCAGTTCGTCCAAAACATCAGGAATATTGGAAAAATCATTTTCAACAACCTGTGCCGCAGGGTATGGTGCCAAACGCTCAGACGCGATTTTAACAGCAGTGGGATCCTTATCTACAGCAATAAGTCTGCCTGTGGTAAGTCTTTTTGCTATTTCTATACTGTGTCCCGCTCCTCCGGCTGTACCGTCTACATATATGCCATCAGACTTTATATTCAGCCCTTCGATACATTCGTTGAGCAAAACCGAAATATGTTTAAATTCCATTTTTAATCCTCTTATCTGTTAAAATCCCAATTCTTCCATGGCAGCAGCAGCCGATTCGGGTGTAATTTCCTGATTCATCTGTTCATAGTTTTCCCTGCTCCAAATTTCAGCTCTGACAGACACTCCCACAATAACCACATCTTTTAAAAGACCTGCATAATCTCTCAAATTTTGTGGAATAAGGATTCTGCCCTGTTTATCCAGTGAAACTTCAGCAGCGGAAGCAAATAAAAATCTTTGAATATTTCTTGATTTTGTAAGTGGAAGGAGTTTTATTTTTTCAGCCAGTTTGTTCCATTCCTCAATGGAATATGCAAACAAACAGCCGTCCAAACCTTTTGTTATTATAAAGTTTTCACCCAAATCTTCACGGAGTTTAGAAGGAATATTTACTCTGCCTTTAATATCTAAGCTATGTAAATATTCACCGATCAGCATTTAAATTTTCCTCCCTTTTTATGGATTAAACCCACTTTAACCCACTATGAACCACTGTATATTTATTATAACCGTATTTTTATCAAATTGCAAGCAATCCGAGCCATATTTAACAATTATAAAGTAACAATTTAGTATCATTTTACTAAATTTAATTACAATATGTAACCATATACTTTAATAACACTTTTTTCGATAAAATGCCTGTTTTTATGCAAAAAAGAGGCGGGAAATTTTTCCTGCCTCTTGGTTTATTTATTACTTTGCAAAATCTATTGCTCTGGTTTCCCTTATGAGATTAACTTTAATCTGTCCGGGATATACCAGTTCATCTTCAATTTTCTTAACAATTTCTCTTGCAGTTATAACCATCTGATCATCTGAAACCTTATCAGGTTTAATCATGATTCTCACTTCTCTGCCTGCCTGAATTGCAAAAGATTTTTCTACACCTTCAAAAGAGTTAGTAAGTTCTTCAAGCTTTTCAAGTCTCTTGATGTAATTTTCAAGATTTTCCCGTCTTGCTCCGGGTCTTGCGGCAGATATGGCATCTGCTGCCTGTACCAAACAAGCCACAACTGTTTTAGCTTCCACATCTCCGTGATGTGCTTCTATAGCATGAATAACTTCGGGACATTCTTTATATTTTTTAGCCATATCAACACCGATTGTAACATGGGAACCTTCAATTTCAGGAGTCATGGACTTACCTATATCGTGAAGAAGTCCTGCTCTTCTTGCCATAGCTGCGTCAGCACCAAGTTCTGCTGCCATCATGCCTGCAAGCTGTGAAACTTCTATTGAGTGGTCAAGAACATTTTGACCGAAACTGGAACGGTATCTCATTTTGCCCAAATATCTGATAAGATCCGGGTGCATATTATGTATGCCCGCATCAAGTACTGCTTTTTCGCCGTCCTGTTTAATTTTGGTTTCAACTTCTCGTTTGGCTTTTTCAACCATTTCTTCAATTCTTGTGGGGTGAATTCTTCCATCAAGAATAAGTTTTTCCAAAGCTATTCTTGCAATTTCACGCTTAACTGCATCATGGCAGGAAAGTGTGATAGCTTCAGGGGTATCATCTATAATAAGGTCAACGCCTGTCAGAGTTTCTATAGCTCTGATATTTCTGCCTTCTCGTCCGATAATTCTGCCTTTCATTTCATCGTTTGGCAGAGGAACAACGGAGA
The DNA here is from genome assembly GCA_020024175.1 of Oscillospiraceae bacterium. Classification (GTDB taxonomy): domain Bacteria; phylum Bacillota; class Clostridia; order Oscillospirales; family Ruminococcaceae; genus JAHHUA01. The sequence continues at coordinate 15,675 of JAHHUB010000016.1, forward strand.
CAGTTACTTCCGCAACATGTTCAGCAGCACAGCGCTGAATAGCCTGGGAGATAATTTCTCTTGCTTTTTGGTCTGATTCGTCTTTTAATTGTGCTTCATACTGATTAATTTTAACTGCTTTTTCATGAACCAGCTCATTTTCCAAATTGGAAAGCAAATATTCCTTTGCCTGATCAGCGGTATAACCGGAGATTTTTTCCAACATATCGAACTGATGCTGTTTAACAATTTCTGCTTCAGAAAGAGTTTTTTCCGCTTCTTTAATCTTAGCCTGAAGTTGTTCCTCTTTCTTTTCTGCGTTTTCATGTTTTCTGTCCAGAGATTCTTCCTTTTGCTGAATTCTTCTTTCCAGTCGAGATATCTCTGATCTGCGTTCTTTGATTTCTTTTTCATTTTCGCTGCGCATTTTATAGATTTCTTCTTTAGCTTCAACCAAAGCTTCCTTCTTTTTGCCTTCAGCGGTTTTAAGTGCATCATTAACGATTTTTTTTGCTTCTTCCTCAGCTGAACCAATTTCAGCTTCGGCTATCTTTTTTCTATATTTAATGCCCATATTAAAGGCGATTACTATACCGATAATAAAAAAGACAATTACAGCTATTGAAATCATCAATAAATGTTGTGCTTTCATAACAGTTTCATCCTCCTTTCAAATTTATAATTTAACCGTTATTTTATGGTACAAAAGTACCTTATTTATTTTACAATTTTATATGCAATATGTCAAGAAATTTATATTCAGACCATTTCATAGTATTTTATAAAATAACTATATTTATAACATAAATAATTATAAATATAGTTATTTTTA
>JAHHUB010000160.1 GCA_020024175.1 Oscillospiraceae bacterium
GTTTTGGTATTTTATTTAAGTTTTAATTAAAATATGTAATAAATTTCAATTAGTCTTTCATAACTTCTTTAGCGGAGGCTAAAAGTCCTGACATAGACTGAATTTCGCTGGGGATAATAATTTTAGTAGCTTTTCCATCTGCAACTTTTTCAAAGGTTTCAAAACTTTTAAGAGCAATAACTTCTTTAGTAGTACCTGCTTCGTTAAGAAGTCTAATACCATCAGCAGTAGCTTTTTGAACCATAATAATAGCTTCAGCTTCACCTTGAGCTTCTCTGATTTTTTGTTCTCTTACAGCATCGGCTCTGAGAATAGCAGCTTGTTTTTCAGCTTCAGCTCTTAAAATTTGAGATTCCTTTTCACCTTCAGCTACAAGAATCTGACTTTGTTTTTCACCCTCAGCTCTAAGAATAGATTCACGCTTTTCACGTTCTGCTTTCATTTGCTTTTCCATAGCATCTTGAATTTCTCTTGGTGGGATAATACTTTTAAGTTCAACTCTGTTTATCTTAATACCCCACTTATCTGTGGCAGTATCCAAAGTAGCTGTAATTTTACTGTTTATAATATCTCTTGATGTAAGAGTATCATCCAAAATAAGCTCACCTATAATATTACGAAGTGTAGTAGCAGTAAGATTTTCAATAGCAGAAAGAGGTCTGTCAACACCGTAAACATAAAGTTTAGCATCTGTTACCTGATAAAATACAACTGTATCAATCTGCATTGTAACATTATCTCTGGTAATTACAGGCTGTGGAGCAAAATCAACAACTTGTTCTTTAAGAGAAATTTTCTTTACTATTCTGTCAATAAACGGAATTTTAACGTGAGGTCCCTTTTCCCATGTACCGTTATAAACACCCATTCGTTCAACAACATAGCAAACTGATTGTGGAACAATCTTGAAATTTGCGATAACAATAATTACAATAAGCATGATAATTGCAGTGATAATAAGTCCCATAATATAAATCCTCCTCAAATTATGTTTATAATTTATTTGCAGGTTGCTGCGGATAATTTTTCCACAATAACCTTAACGCCTTCAATTTTGTTGATTTGCACATTTTCTCCCTCAGAAATAACATCTCCATTTTCTGAACGAGCTGTCCAATAAAGTCCGTCTACAACTACTCTGCCGGCAGAATTTAAGTTGTTGATTTCCTCAATAACAACTGCTGTTTTGCCGATAAACTGATCCGCATTGGTATGATAGATTTTCTTTTGATTGATTAATTTTTTGGTAAAAGGCTTTGTTAAAATGAGTAAAACCACCGATGAAATGGTAAACACACTTAGCTGAATTACTAAGGTTGCACCCATTGCTGCAGGTATAATAGTAAGCAGTGCTGCTATACCAAGCCATATACTTACAAGTTGGACAGTCAAAGACTCCATAATAAACAAAACAACAGCAATTACAAGCCAAATATATGGTATAAATCCAATTTCACTGATAGGCATAAATTCAAATCCTCCTTTATATTTGCTGTATTTTAGATAATTTTAGCATAAAATATTTTATAATACAAGTCTTTTTTATTATTGATATAATAATAAATTATGTACATATGTCAGAACAGTTTTTAAGTAAAATAAATTAAAAATTTGTTGATATTTAGTAAATAATATGATATAATACTTTCGCGTTAAATTTAATAGGACAGTTCGAGACCCTCCTGTCGGTAAACAAAACTAGGCAAATTTGAGGGGGCTTTTGCGCCCTTTTTTAATGCAAAAAAATATTTTTATATAGAGAGGCATAAATTATGAGAAATGAAATTTTACTTATCCTAAACCTTGTGGTTTGTTACAGTATGGTGCTGTTATGGATGAAACTTTTTGGAAAAAAAGGACTTATGGCATTTACCTGTGTAGCTACAGTTGCCGCTAATATTGAGGTTTTAATTCTAGTTGAAGCTTTTGGCATGGAACAAACTTTGGGAAATGTTCTTTTTGCTGCCACATTTTTGATTACAGATATTTTAAGTGAAGTTTGCGGCAAAAAAGATGCAGACAAAGCTGTAAATATGGGAATACTCACTACAGTTTGTTTTGTGATAATTTCCCAGTGGTGGCTTTACTATATTCCTTCTCCAAATGATGTAATGTTTGACCATATAAAAACCATATTTTCCAACACCCCAAGAGTAATGCTTTCCAGTCTTTTGGTATATGCCATTGTACAAAAATTCGATGTATGGCTTTATCATAAAATATGGCAAATGACAGCAAAAACTCATGAAAAAAAATATGGACTTTGGCTGAGAAACAATGGTTCTACTTTATGCTCCCAGCTTTTAAACTCAATTTTATTTAACATATTCGCATTTGGTGGAGTATTTGATACAAAAACACTTATAAGTGTTATCACTTCATGTTATGTAATTTTTATTGTAACCAGCTTGGCAGATACACCTTTTGTATATATGGCAAGAAAAATTTACAAGGATATAGACTAAATATTTACAGACTAAAATCCCGATATGATTTAAATCATATTGGGATTTCTGTTTTATTATTTATGTCTTCCTATTTGCCAAAAAGCTACAGCACTGGCAGCGGCAACATTAAGAGAATCAACTCCATGGAACATAGGTATTTTAACAGTGTAATCACAGCTTGCTATGGTACTGTGAGAAAGTCCATCCCCCTCAGTACCTAAAATAACTGCCAGCTTTTCTTCCGCCAGCAAAGTAGGATCATCTATACTGACAGAATTATCAGATAAAGCCATAGCTGCAGTTTTAAAGCCCAATTTATTGAGTTTAGCTGGACCTGATTTTTCCCATTCTTCAGAAGTTTCACATATTTGTGTCCATGGAATTTGAAAAACCGTACCCATACTGACACGAACTGATCTGCGGTTATATGGGTCGCAGCATGATGGTGTAACAAGCACACAATCCATTCCCAAAGCTGCTGCAGAACGGAAAATAGCACCGATATTGGTTGAATCTGCCACATTTTCCAAAACTGCAATTCGCTTTGCATCTTTGCATATGATTTCTAAATTCGGATAAGACGGTCGGTGCATAGCACAAAGTACACCTCTTGTAAGAGTATATCCTGTAAGTCTTTCCAAAACTTCACGATCTGCAGTATAAACAGGAATATCACCACATCTGTTTATTAAATTATATGCCTGACCTTCTATATTTCTTCTTTCCATTAAAAATGAAACAGGTTTATATCCGCAGTCCAATGCAGTATTTATTACTTTTGGGCTTTCAGCTATAAAAATACCTTTTTCCGGTTCCAGGCGATTGCGTAACTGTGCCTCTGTTAATTTTGTAAATACATCCAAGTCAGGATTTTTTAAATCATCAATTTCTATAATTTTCGGCATATTAAATCCTTTCCAAAAAATTATTTTTCTTATAGTATATCATTTATTAAATATATGGGCAAGAATATGTATGAATTTCTCCACATAAATAAATATCCACCGGCTTAGCCGGTGGTTTTTCTTGATTGGGTATAACCCGCATTTACTGGCTGCCATTGGAATGGCATTACGAACTGACACCTGCAAAAGATTGTTACTTGCTACCCTTGAAAGGGTCTTCGTATTCTTTGAATGTCAGTTGATCATGTATTTTATCTTCTTCCAACTGATTTTTTATGTAATCTGCTATCTTTTTTGTATTCTTTCCTACTGTATCAACATAGTATCCTCTACACCAGAAAGATCTGTTTCCATACTTGTATTTTAAGTTTGCAAACTTTTCATGGATTATCAAACTACTTTTTCCTTTGAGAAATCCCATGAAACTTGATACACTCATTTTTGGCGGTATTTCTACTAGCATATGTATATGATCTGGGCATACTTCTGCTTCTATTATTTTTACTTCTTTCCAATCACACAACTGTCTTAGTATTTTTCCAATTTCTACTCTTTTTTCTTTATAAAATATTTTTCTCCTGTATTTTGGTGCAAA
>JAHHUB010000161.1 GCA_020024175.1 Oscillospiraceae bacterium
GGTGTATTCAGATATATAGATGAAAATGCCATCGTTCAGGATTTAAAAATCAATGCTATTTTAAAACCTAAGGGAACTATGGAAAATATAGGTATTCTCTGTGGTACAAACCGAGGAACAATTCTCAGATGCTATACTGACGGATATGTAAAAGGTGAGATAAATGTAGGTGGTGTAGCAGGCAAAAATGAACTAAACGGAGTTATAGAAGGTTGTATTTCCAAAACAGGTGTCTACGGCAATAAAAATGTAGGAGGAATTACAGGTAAAAATGAGGGGAATATCAGAAGTTCCACATCAAAAGGCTTTATAAACACAGATGCAGACCGTACCGCCAACAATACAGGCGGTATTGTTGGAAACAACAGCGGCACAATAAATATGTGTTATAATTATGGAACAGTTGGTTACAACCACAGTGGATATAATGTGGGTGGTATAGCCGGTATTCAAAGTGGCATTATTTTAAGCTCATATAACTATGCACAGATTGTAGGAAGAAAAGATGTAGGCGGTATAGTGGGACAATTTGAACCTGATATTACCATATCCTATGGTACTGACAAAGCCGAAATTCTAAAAAATGATCTAAAAAATATAAATGTACTGATAAATAATCTCACAAATCAAATGAGCAGCACCATAAACAGCGAGCTTGACAGTATTGAAAATATAAATAAATATATAGAAAAAATAAATGATCTTTTAAATAACAGTGCTCAAAGTATTTATGATGATGTATCTGATACAAGCAGTGATATTACATATTATATTGACAGAATAGACCAAACAGGTTCTGACATCTCCAATGCAGGAGATGATGTCAGCAGAGTGCTTAAAACTTCACAGTCAGCTTTGGAAGCGGCTACTGAAAGATTTATAATAGCTATTCATAATGCTATGAATAGTGGTGGCAATTCAGGCGGTGGAAACAATTCTGACACAAATGATAATTCATCAAATGATAACGGTTCAGATTGGCTGCCCCCATTTGTTCCACCGGTTTCTCCCATACCGCCAATACCCCATTTTAATACACCAGATTTTGATGCAATTTCCGCAGCAGTTACTCAATATATCAGTGATATAAATTCCATATCCGGTATTATGATAAATACAATCGGAAATTCTTTTGGAACTGTATCATCCGGTGTAAGCAGTATCACAGGCAGTATCAGTGGAGTTCAGCACAGCATAAATGATGCTATTCAAAAGCAGACTAATGAACTTTCCTACAGCACAAAAGAGATTAACGGATACATCAGTCAAATAAACAAGGAAATGAATAAAATGACTTCTGTTGGCAAAGAGGGAAATAATGCTATGCAGGAAACTTTTAATTCTATTAAAAATCAGATAGATATGCTTGTTGATGATGTTTCGGAAATGCTCAAACTTCCCGAATTTGAAATAAAAGATATTTCTCAGACTATTAACACAGACCCTCAGAACGGAGAAATAAGAAAATGTCAAAACTTTGGTATAATTAAAGCAGATTCTAATGTTGGCGGTATAGTTGGAATTATGGGTAAGGAACTCAGCAGAGACCCTGAAGAAGACCTGTTGCCTGAGGATCGCAAAGCAGTTGATACCACAGCACTTTTCAGAGCTTTGGTTTTGGAATGCAGCAATAATGCTCAAGTTGTTTCAAAGAACGACTGTGGTGGGGGTATTGCAGGTAAACAGGATACAGGAGCTATATTTAAAAATACCAATAAAGGAAAAGTTACTGTAGAAAACGGCAATTACTGCGGAGGTATAGCAGGTATAAGCACTGGAAATATCATCAACTGCTTTGTTCAGTCCACATTAAAAGGAAATGATAATGTGGGTGGTATCGCTGGTAAGGGAAATAATATTAAAGACAATTATATTATGTCTGTTATAGAATCCGATGGTGAGAAAATCGGATCAGTAGCAGGAGAAATCAGCGGTGAAATGTTTAACAACTACTTCGTTTATGAAGGACACCAAGCAGTTGATGGAATAAATTATGAAGGTCAGGCATATCCCATAAGTTATGAAAACTTTAAAGATATAAAGGAAATACCGAGTAATTTCTTTATATACCGAATTAATTTCATAGTAAACGGAAATACAATTAAAACTGTACCTGTGGAATACGGTGGGACAATTACCCAAAATAACATACCTGCTATTCCTGAAATAGAAGGATATTACGGCCAATGGGAGGACTTCCAAAAGTATAATATAAAAAGAACTACTGATGTAAACTGTATTTACACTCCGTATATAACTACTATATCCTATGGTGAAGGTGTACCTGAAGTTTTGGCAGAAGGAAGGTTCTCTCCGGAAGCCAAAATAATCTTTTCTAAAATTGAAAAAGGACCTGAAACAGATGGGAAAGATTATATCATCCAAAGCTATAATACAAGAGTTGTAGATGAAAATAAAGATGTAAGTCCCATACTGAAAATAAGACTCAGATGTACTGATAATGAAAATATTAGAGTATATGTTCGCAAGGGTGATGTCTGGGAAAATACGAATTTTGAAATAGATGGCAGTTATATTGTGGTTAATGCTCCTAATGGTGCTGATATTTCGGTAGTACGACATTATGATTACAGCGGCATTATAAAGAAAGTAATTCTGATAGCAGGACTTATTGTATTTATAGGTGGAGGAGGGACTTTGTTCTATCACCACAACAAAGAGAATTTAAAAGATAAACCCACCAAGCCAGATGACAAAAATAAACCCGAAAATAAAACAAAACCACATAAACAAAAGAAAATAAAAAAATCAAAAGAAGAAAAAAAGCCAAAAACCAAACCCAATAATGAATAAACTTAAAGCCACGGAAATCGGTTTTCCGTGGCTTTGTTTTATCAGTAGTTAGTCATTATAATTTTGAAAAATGAAATTTAAGGCCAATTAAAATGGCTGAATAAGAATCAATAGTTTGTATGATATTTAAAACATCATACATAATTTAAGACAGTGTATTTTTTGAATAAAAAAACACGGAAATATAATCTCCGTGTTTTTGTTTGTTATTATGTTATTTTGCGGCTTTCTTTTTAGCCAGTCTGGAAAAAATTTCTCCTCCAAGAAGACCTGCAATAATACCACCGATTGCGGCAAAAAGCAAAGCTAAAAGTACATTTTTAACAGGGTTAAAAGCAAATGGTGCAATTAAACCGGGGATAGGTGATGCTGTACCCGGTGCATTGTCGATAATTCCAAAAACTGCGGCTGATATACCTGAAAGTCCACCACCTAAAAAGTTTGATGCAAATATGGGGATAGGATGAGCTGTGATGATATGTGCCTGTGTCAAAGGTTCCAACATTACTGCTATAATGTTACTTTTATCCCCATAACCCATTTTTTTAAAGATAATACCATTAGTAAAACTTCCTCCAAAGCAGGCTATGGCGGCAATACCCATAGGAAGTCCCGTCATACCAAGCATAGCTGTAAGTGCCATAGAACTAAGTGGAGAAGTACAAATCATCTTCATAATACCACCCAGTAAAAAGCCCATAACTAACGGAGAACTTTCAGCGGCAGCAGAAATTGTGGCACCAATAGTGTTTAGAAGAGAATTAACAACAGGGTCAGATACCGCTGCAAAAAGTCTTGACAATGGAGCCACTGTTAAAACCCCAAAAATTATATCCAGTCCTATGGGGAGATATTTTTCCATAGACAGCCAGCCTCCTTTTTTATTTTCTGCTATTATATCAAAAATTTTGTGATGATGAAACAGCAAATGCTTGACTTGCAAGTTACTTTAACCGTTATAATCTTATAGTCTTATCAATTGGACTTTCTATGTTGCTATTTTCAAGTGTTTCGCATGCTTCTTTCAACGCATTTTATCGC
>JAHHUB010000162.1 GCA_020024175.1 Oscillospiraceae bacterium
TACATAAATATATTATATACTAGTTCATTACATTCTTATCTGAATTTAATTTATGAAAAAACAAAGCATCATTCATTCCTTAATCTATCTATTTTGGAATATATGGATTAATTTTAATAGATAAAATCTTGACATGGCTGATCTGTTATAGTATTATAAAACAAAGATACATTATTAAACTGATAACATTGGATAAAATAAATTTTGTAAAATATTTATTTTTAAATCAAATTTATGATAGGGGGATAATTATGTTGAAAAAATTACATCATATATTTTTGATAAGTTTGTCAATTTGTATTTTATTTATGTTTGTGGCTTGTTCTTCAAGTGAAAAAATAACTGATAAATCTAAAGAACAAATGGCACAGGAAATTTCCAAACTATGGATTGACAGTTGGAATTCTATTCCGGCAGAAGAAAAGGAAATGTTACTTCCTCAGGGGAAAATATTTTTAGCTGACCTTAATAATGACAAAACACCGGAATTGTTTTTTATTACCCCAGAATTGAAAGATTCTACAGTTACTGTTTTTGATATTGGAAAAGATCAGATTAATGATAAAGTAACATTTAAATGTTCTGCAGTTGCAGAAGAAGATGAACTTGTTTTTTCTGTTTTTGATGGGGAAGATGGAAAAGTTTTACACAGTGAATCCCATTTACTTACAGGATTTGCAGACCCCACTGTACCCATAACTGATTATTATGTTACATATGATGGCAAAAAATTTAATATTACCACATTATACAGAATTGAATCCAAGGAAGGAAATGAAATAAAATATTTTGAATCCCCATATGATGGTACAGAAATCACTGAGGAAGAATATAATAAACGACAGAAAACTGCTGAGAAAAACGGACATATTGTGGATAGTATTATAGTTTCCGGTAAAGATATTGAATTTCTTGAGGAAGATAACCTGCAAACCTATGTTCTTTCATTACTCACTAAATGGGAAACAGAAAACGAATCTCAAACAGATAAATAAACTTACCAAAAAAGCAGATACATGGCGGTTTTCCATATATCTGCTTTTTGTATGCTTTAAATTTTATTGCAATTATGTATTCTATAATAAATCAGAAACTATAAAAGTATAATACAAAAAATTTTTATACTAGAACTATATTATAAAAAATTGTTTTATAAGTTTTTTGCTGCATAAACTATTTTTTATTTTAATGAGTTCCAAATTCATAAGGAATTTCGTATCTGTCAAGCATTTCTATAATATTGTTAAAAGACGGGCATTTTTCTCTTATACAAACTCCAATATGAATTTTATCTACCCCTTCGGATTTAAGTCTGTCCATTTTTTCAATCATTCCAGGGTCGGTTTTTCTATCAATTTCACAACCGCCACAGTCAAAAAATGCAGCTAATTCAGGTTTATTCTCCTTATATTGCTCAAAATGTTTAAGACAATTATTAAAAGCTTTAAAACATGAAGCTCCTGTACACACATCTGATGCTTGACGGCAATGTATAATTGCTATTTTCATTTGTTAAACCTCCAATATATGTTTTGGATAATATGTTACATGGAGTTGTCCAAACTTGTTTCTGACAACCTCTGAATCCACTTCATAAAGTTCCTTAATTATTTTGGGAGTTAAAATTTCTTCCACTGTTCCCTGATAAACAACCTGTCCGTTTTTTACAGCATATAGATAATCACAGTACATTGCTGCTATATTAAGGTCGTGAATAGCAGAAATTACAGTAAGATTAAGACTTTTTACTATATCCAAAAGTTGAAGCTGATATTTTATATCCAAATGATTGGTGGGTTCATCAAGTATAATACATTCGGTTTGTTGAGCTAAAGCTCTGGCAAGAATAATTCTTTGCTGTTCACCGCCTGATAAAGTGGAAAAACTTCTTCCTTTAAAATTTTCCATTCCAACTTTTTCTAAACATTCATTTACTATGCGGTAATCTTCAGCATTATCCCGTTCCATAGTTTTTTTATGTGGGGATCTTCCCATTAATACAACTTCTTCAATGGTAAAATCAAAATTGTAAAAATTATGCTGGGATACAACAGCCATTTTTTTTGCAGACTCTTTATAGCTCATTTTGTTAATTTCTGTGTCGTCAATATAAATGGCACCGCTTTCCGGTTTAAGTACTCTGTAAATACATTTGAGCAATGTGGATTTACCACTGCCGTTAGGTCCGATAATTCCCACAAATTTTTTATTTTGTGCCATTATAGAAATACTTTTTAATATATGTGCAGATCCTAAAGTTATATCTACATTATTAGCTTTAATATTCATTACTCTTTACCTCCAAAACCGTAGGTTTTTTTAATCATCAGGTAAATAAAGCAAGGTGCACCTATTATAGAAATAAGTATTCCGATAGGAAGTTCGTTTTTTGGAATAATAACTCGACACATAACATCAGCCCAAACTAAAAGTATACTTCCAGCTAAAGCACTGACAGGTATTAACTTTTTGTGATCTGTTCCCACAATAATTCTTACTACATGTGGAACAATCAGTCCCACAAACCCAATCATACCAGAACAATAAACAATAAAACCTATCATCAATGAAGCTACCAAAAGATAGAAATTTCTGTATTTGTGAAGATCCGTTCCTAAAGTTATGGAAACTTCATCTCCCAATAGCATTAGATTTAAAACTCTGCTTTGAGTCGTGAAAAATAAAACACATATTACTACCAAAGGAAATATAACAACAATATTTTCCCATTTAGCTCCGGCAAGACTTCCCATAAGCCAATAGGAAATAGTCATCATACCTTCTTTATCATGAGCAAAGTATACTATAAAACTGGAAAATGCACTGCAAACCGAGCTTAATGCCATACCTGCCAAAAGCAGTTTAACCGAATTGCTGCGACCTCCCACATTTGCCAAAATAAGCACCATTATAGATATGCCAAATGCACCCAAACATCCCATAATACCTATGGAGTTGGAGCCGAAAACAGTGCCTATTCCCAGCATTACAGCTAAAGTAGCTCCCAAAGATGCCCCTGAGGACACACCTAAAATATATGGGTCAGCTAAAGGGTTTTTAACTATTGCCTGCATTACCACACCACATACGGCAAGCCCCATACCCACTGCAACAGCTAAAATAAGTCTGGGCAGTCTTATGTAATAAACTATATCATGCAAAGGACCTGAACCGTATATTTCCGGATTTCCTGTATCAAATAATTTGTGAAATACTACTCCGTAAACATCATTGAAAGGTATCTTGGTAGAACCGATTGTAACTGCATACAAAACAGAAAATACCAATATAATAAGTAAAGTAATTATAAGTATGATATAAGCGGGGGTCTTTTTTATAAGACCCTCGCTTTTATTTATTTTATTTTTCATTTTTAAAATTGCCTGCTATTTGCTCAGTTCAGGGTATAAACCATTGGAGATTGTTCTGATTCCATCAATGGTTCTTACTGTGCTGGCATACAAATCACCCAACATAATAGGGAATACATTTCCGTTTTGTACTGCTTGAAGGCTTTGAAGAGATGGATCTTTTGTAATCATTTCAACATGTTTTTTGGCTGTTTCTTCAATATCAGTATCTCTGGCCATAAATACTACAAAAATCTTTTCTGGATTAGCTGCAATAAGTTCTTCTTTGGAAATACTTCCTGTATCCGGAAGAGCAAGTTCAGCACCTAATTGTTTTACCATATCTCCTGCAAGGGAGTTTTTGTTATAGTTAGAAATAGAATCATCCAAAAGTTCAATTACAAGAACTTTTTGACTTTCTTTGCCTTCAGCTGCTTTAAGAGCTTTGTCTATTTCGTCCTGCATTTCTTTTACAATCTTTTCAGCTC
>JAHHUB010000163.1 GCA_020024175.1 Oscillospiraceae bacterium
CAATTTCTACTCTTTTTTCTTTATAAAATATTTTTCTCCTGTATTTTGGTGCAAAAACAATATGGTATTTACAATTCCATGTTGTATGTGCTAAACTATTATTGTCATTCATTTGAATGTCCTCCTTTTGGTTTAATTCTTTGCAGTTGTCAGTCCGCATTTTTATTTTAAACCAAAAGGAGTTTCTTTTCATTACTCATCGCTAAAGCTTTTTCGGAACCACCGACATAGTCGGTGGTTTTCTTTATACAAAAACTAACCCACGGAATAAAAATTCCGTGGGTTTTTGTCTTTATTATTCGCCGCAGCCCTTGCAGCCTCCGCAACTACCATTTCAGCCACCGCCGTTTTTCTTTTTGCGGTACAGATAGTATATTATTGCTACAAAAACAACAGCTATAATTATAATTCCGATTGCTGTTGGTAAATTCATAAGTTCACCCCTTATTTAATGCTAAGGTGATTTTCGTTGTACTTATTCTTTCTGAACAAAAGATAGCTCATTCCAATCAAAACAATTATTGCGCAAATTGTTCCGATACCAAATCCTCCGCCTGTAAAAAGTCTGCCAAACTGATAAATCATCAATGATACAGCGTAAGCAAATGCACACATATATCCAATAGCGCCCCAAGTCCATTTAGCGTTATTCATTTCACGCTTAATAGCACCCATAGCAGCAAAACAAGGTGCGCAAAGCAAGTTAAATACCATAAATGAGAATGCAGAAAGTCCACTGCCACCGAAAAATTCCTGACCGATAATAGCAAGACTAGCAGAGTCTTTTGCTTCTACCATTCCCATAACCAAATCAGGGTCTGCCATAGAGGAAAGTGTACCGAAAACATTTACAACTTCTTCTTTAGCAACCAAACCGAGAATTGTAGCCACAGCTGCCTGCCATGTTCCAAATCCCAAAGGTGCAAAAATAAATGCGATAACTTGACCTATTGAATTTAAAATAGATGTTTCGTCTCCTGTGATGTAGTGGAAACCACCTTCAAATGTAAGACTGTTAAGTACCCAAATAACAATGCTGGAAGCAAGGATTACAGTACCTGCTCTCTTAATAAAGCTCCAACCTCTTTCACCTGTAGCTCTTGCCACATTTCCTGCAATAGGTGCATGATATGGAGGAAGTTCCATAACAAATGGAGCAGGATCACCTGCAAATGATTTAGTTTTCTTTAGGATAATACCTGATACAATTACTGCAGCTACACCGATAAAATATGCAGATGTAGCTATCCATGGACTGCCTCCGAAAAGTGCAGAAGCAATAAGACCAACAATAGGCATTTTAGCACTACATGGAATAAATCCTGTAGTCATTATAGTCATTTTTCTGTCTCTGTCCTGTTCAATGGTTCTGGAAGCCATAATTCCGGGAACTGCACAACCTGAAGCTACCAGCATAGGAATAAAGCTCTTACCGGAAAGACCGAATTTGCGGAAAATTCTGTCCATAATGAAAGCAACTCTTGCCATATAACCAACATCTTCCAATATTGCCAAAAGCATAAAGAGTATCATCATTTGCGGAACAAAACCAAGTACAGCACCAACACCGCCTACAATACCATCAGACACAAGGCTTACCAACCATTCAGCCATACCAAGACCTGTCAATGTTTCTGTTGTCCATGGTACAATCCATTCAGCAAAAAGTGTGTCGTTTGTAAAATCTGTTACCCAAGCGCCTATAGTACCTATGGAAATAGCATAAACACAGTACATAACTGCTACAAAAATCGGCAAAGCCCAAATTCTGTGAGTAAGAATACGGTCAATTTTATCGGAAGTTGTCATTTTGCCGCGGTTTTTCTTATTATATGAACCTTTTAATATTTCTGCTATGTAAATATATCTTTCATTGGTGATAATGGATTCAGCATCATCATCCAATTCTTCTTCCGCTACTTTTATGTCTTGTTCAATACTGCTCAATAAATTATCTGAAATTTTCAGATTTGCCAAAACTTTTTCGTCACGCTCAAAAATTTTAATGGCATACCAGCGTTTTTGTTCTTCAGGCATGGACTGAAGTACCGCATCTTCGATATGAGCAATAGCGTGTTCAACGGCTCCGGAAAAAGTATGAGCAGGTACGAATTTTTTGCCATTTGCTGCTTCTATAGCTTTTTGAGCTGCTTCTGTTATACCTGTGGATTTAAGAGCAGAGATTTCCACAACATCACAGCCTAGTTGTTCAGACAGTGCCTTTATATCGATTTTATCTCCGTTTTTCTTCACAATATCAATCATATTTACAGCTACAACTACAGGTATACCAAGTTCTGTAAGCTGTGTGGTGAGATAGAGATTTCTTTCGATGTTAGTACCATCTATTATATTAAGTATTGCATCAGGGCGTTCCTGTACAAGATAATTTCTTGCAACCACTTCTTCCAAAGTATAGGGAGAAAGGGAGTAGATACCCGGCAAATCCATAATTGTAACATCGGTATGGCCTTTTAATTTACCCTCTTTTTTCTCTACAGTTACACCGGGCCAGTTTCCCACATATTGATTAGAGCCGGTCAGAGCATTAAATAATGTGGTTTTTCCGCAGTTAGGGTTTCCTGCCAGAGCAATTTTTAAATTCATTGTAACTCCTCCTTATAATTAGTAATTAGCATAAGCTAACCTAATATCAAAAACTTTATGTATAAATGTTTTTTTGCATTACTAAGTTAAAGTGTGAATCCGTATTTTTAAATTCACCACTTTATAAATATTTAGCTAAAAGTTAGTTTACACTAACCATCATTCAAGACTACTCCACTTCGATCATGTCAGCATCGGATTTTCTCAGAGAAAGTTCATAACCTCTCACTGTTACTTCAATGGGATCCCCAAGCGGTGCCACTTTTCTTATATAGATTTCAGCATTTTTTGTAATACCCATATCCATGATACGGCGTTTTACTGCGCCTTCTCCATGAAGTTTTACTACTTTTACAGTGCTGCCAATCTGACATTGTTTTAAAGTTTTCATTGTACCCGTCCCCTTTTATATAAATATTTTTTGAGCCATTTCACCACTTATGGCAACTCGGCTCTCTTTAACATTAACAATTATATTTCCATCAAGGTTATTTATTAAAATTACATTTCCACCGACAACAAATCCCAAATTTTCTAAATGTTTTTTTACTTCCGGTTTTCCACCGATTTTTTTTATAATATTTTGTTCACCCGGACTTGCAAATGTTAGCGGCATCATAGGAGTTCCCTCTTTCTTATAAACATTAAGTTAGTATATAGTAATTTAAGTTATCATAAGCTAACTACTAATATAGCATAGCAAAAAATATATTGTTTGTCAAGCAGATTATATTTTTTATTTTTTTTGATATAATTTGTAATATCTTGCTTTAAAACTATTTTTATGATATAATAAATAACGATATTTTAATTAAAATAGATTGTGATTTTGTATATTTTTATTATAAGGAGGATGGTTATGAAACTTCAAGAATCTGGAGAGATGTATCTGGAAACAATTTTAATTTTATCTGAGAAAATCGGAAATGTCCGTTCCATAGATATTGCAGATGAAATGGGCTATTCCAAACCAAGTGTAAGCCGAGCTGTAAATCTTCTGAAAAAAGATGGCTACATCAACATTGACAAAAACGGATTTTTGACATTTACACAACTGGGCAGAGAAACTGCTGAAAGCGTTTATTCCCGCCATAAAGTTCTCACTAAATTTTTAATGATGATAGGTGTGGATGAAGCTGCTGCTTTAGAAGATGCCTGTAAAATGGAACATTCAATCAGTGATAAATCTTTTGAAGCTCTTAAAAATTATATCAAAAGCATTGAAT